>JAJNDL010000002.1 GCA_021156385.1 Moraxellaceae bacterium
CCGCAACCGCGTGCCGCCACATAGGCGACGCCCTTCGCCGGCGCATGCACGACGCCGAGGATGGCCTCGCCGTTCTCCACCAGCGCAATGTTCACGGTGAAATCGCCGCTGCGCGCGATGAACTCCTTGGTGCCATCCAGGGGATCGACCAGCCAGCAGCGCGACCAGGCGCGCCGCTCCGCCACCGGAATCACCTCGCTCTCTTCGGAAATCACCGGGATGTCCGGCGTGAGTGCCGCCAGGGCGGCGCCGATGGCATGGTGCGCGGCGAGGTCGGCGGCGGTCAGCGGCGACTCGTCCTCCTTGTGCTGCACCTGCCAGCGGGATTCGTCGCGGAAGATCGTCATGATCTCGCGGCCGGCGTCTTCGGCGATCTCTCGCACCCGCGGCAGCAGGGCGGCAAGGTCCAGGGGTGTCGTCATGGCAGATCCTCGGGTTCGGCTGTGCCGTTGCGGCGTGCGCGCAGCAGATCGCGCACGAGATAGAGGGCGGCTACCGAGCGCGCCTCGTGAAGATCGTCGCGCCAGACCCACTGCTCGAGCTGCGCCAGTGACATGGGCACGACCTCAATGGGCTCGGGCTCGTCGCCCTCGAGCCGCGCGGGAAACAAATCCTCGGCCAGCACGACGGTGAGGCGCGCGCCCATATAGCTCGGCGAGAGCGTCAGCTCCTTGAGCGGCGTGAGCGTGCGCGCGCCGTAGCCGGTCTCCTCCTGCAGCTCGCGATTGGCTCCCTGCTCCAGGGTCTCGTCGGCCTCCAGCGCGCCCTTGGGCAGGCCCAGCGTGTAATCCTCCACGCCGCAGCCGTACTCGCGAATCATGAGCACGGTATCGGCATCGAGCAGCGGCACCACCAGCACCGCACCCACCGGCCCCGTACGCAGGCGCTCGTAGGTGCGCTGCACGCCATTGGCAAAGCGTAGCTCCAGCTCCTCGACCGTGAAGAAGCGGCTCTTCGCCACCACGGCTTTCTTCAGAATCTCCGGCAGCTTTGCCATACTCGACGGACCGACACCTACGTTGCGAACAGTATGCAGGCGCTCGTTGACTGGTCGCGTATCGACACTGTCCTGCTGGACATGGATGGTACGCTGCTCGACCTCTATTTCGACAACCATTTCTGGCTGCACCACCTGCCTGCCATCTACGGCCGCGAGCGCGGCATGGAAACGGACGCGGCGCGCGCGGACCTCGTCGCGCGCTTCGGTCGCGAGCAGGGCACGCTGAACTGGTACTGCGTCGACTTCTGGAGCCGCGAGCTCGGCCTCGACGTCGCCGCGCTCAAGAAGGACATCGCCCACCTGATCCAGCCGCGCCCCGGCGCCCTCGGCTTCCTGCAGGCCGTGGCCGACAGCGGCCGGCAAGCCTGGCTGGTCACCAACGCACACCACCACAGCCTGTCGCTGAAGCTCGCGCACACGCCGCTGACCGCGTTGTGCCAGCGCATCGTCTGCTCGCACGATTTCCGCGAGCCCAAGGAGTCGGCCGCCTTCTGGCCCGCCCTGCAGGCGCGCGAGCCGTTCGAGCCAGCACGTGCCCTCTTCGTCGACGACAGCGAGCCCGTGCTGCAGGCCGCCGCCAACTACGGCATCGGCCAGCTCCTCACCATCGGCCAGCCCGATCTCAGCAAGCCCGCCCGCGAGGGCCTGCGCTTCCCGGTGCTGCACCACTTCGACGACCTGCTGCCCATCCCGCCCCGCCATGAGTGACGACGGCAAGGTCCGCATGGACAAATGGCTGTGGGCCGCGCGCTTCTACAAGACGCGCACGCTGGCCAAGGACGCCATCGAGGGCGGCAAGGTGCATGTCGAGGGGCAGCGCGTGAAGGTCGGCAAGGAAGTGAAGCCCGGCATGGTCATCGAGGTGCGCCAGGGCTTTGACGAAAAGACGGTGGTGGTGAAGGCGCTATCCGAGGTGCGCGGCCCCGCCAGCATCGCGCAGGAACTCTACGAGGAAACGCCGGAGAGCATCGCCGCGCGCGAACTGCGCCAGGCACAGCGCAAGGCACAGAACCTGGCGCATCCCGACCGCCGTCCCAGCAAGAAGGACCGGCGGCAGATCCATCGCTTCCAGGACAGCTGGGACGAGTAAGCGCAGGCCCACCATGCTGCCCGCTCGCAACGGGTCTTCCCGCTGCTGCGAATTAATGGCTCAATCCGGGACGCCAACTGCCCGGGCCACGCCTGCCGGGCCTCCATGTGGTGCCGCGTCGTCGCGACGACACGATGAGCCGGCATTGCCGGGCGTCGCCGGCCCGCCCCCCAGGGACTATCGTTATGAATACAGAAGAATGTGAAAAAATTCCCGGAATGATCGAAGGCACCGAGCGAGAGATGCTGTTCGCCCTCGCACGTTCCCTGCCCTTCTCTGCTGGCGAGAACGCGGTTGAGTTCGGATGCTTCTTCGGGCGGAGCACCAACTGCATTGCGCAAGGGCTGGCAGCCAACCCCTCGTTCACGGGCGGAAGCCGCTTCTATGCATACGACAGCTTCCGTTGCCGGAAAAACGGCGGCTTCGCCCCCTATGTCCTCAGCTTCTCCCAGCAAGGCGACGTGCTGGGCCTCCTGCGCAAGGAAGGCGACATGCTGGATTTCCTGCCGGTGTTCGAACACTACCTCGGCAGTTACATTGCTTCCGGCCTTGTCGTGCCGACCCGCGCGGAGCTTGCGGACTCGCAGCCCTTCGCCGGGGACATCGCGCTGATGCATATCGACAGCCCGAAGTACTATGACGAACTCAAGGTGCTGACCTTCCGGTTTTTCCCCCGACTCCGGCAAGGTTCCATCGTCATCTTCCAGGACTTCTTCTTCCACTGGTCTGCGACACTGATCGCCGCAGTCATGGCCATGGCGGACCGCAATCTCATCCGGTTCAGGGCCTCAGCCGCCTCTTCGCTGCTCACCGAGGTATTGCGCCGCCCCAGTCTGGAGGATGCTGCCGAACTCGAGCTTCAGCTCACCAACCGGAAGTGCGTGCCCACCCTGATCGACAAGGCGATTGCGCTGTGTTCCGCGATGGAGCTGAACCAGCGCGAGCTCTACCTGCCGCGACTGACCCTGGCCAAGCTCCAGTATCTATGGGAGAGCGGCGACCATGCCGCCGCCACGGCGGAAATCGCCAATTACTTCAACTCCGGCAAGAAACTCAACCAGGTGATCGTGAACGACTTTATGGAGATGCTCAGCCACGGATTTTCCGCCCGCAAGCTTTACGAGCAGGACCACGAGGCAAAGTAAGGCTGCGTCGCTGGCGCCATCTGGCGGAAAGCGCGTTGCCGGCGACGTTTCCGCCCGGGCCAGCCGCTTACTGGCGGGTGATGGCCAGCAGCGAAAAAGGCATCAGCAGCGCCGTGCTGTGCACGTCGATGACGCCGAAGTGAGCCAGGCGTGGCTCCACCACCGGCGGCAGGAAGAGATACGAGCCGATCAGCTGCGTCAGCGCCTGCAGGTTGGCCACGCCTTTCTCCACGCCCTCGAAATCATCCAGCAGTATGACGGTTTCCGAATGCATCAGCTCGCGCACCAGCGCGAGATCTTCCGGCATCAGGCGTCCGTCCAGAGAAATCAGGTCCGCCTTAATACCGGCCTCCACCAGCGCCGAGAACCTCTCCGTGGAAGTCTTGCCCGGGTGCGGATGGATGTGCACGTTTCCGATCTTTTCCGGCAGGAAGCAGGGGTTGTCCTTGTCGACAGTGTAGAGATGACGCTCCGCACTCTCGCCCCAGTCGGCGCCCTGGGCCAGCGACAGCGTCGACTTGCCGAGAAAGGTGCCCAGCTCGACAATGACCCTGGGCTTGAAGATATTCGCGGCCATGAACAGGAAGACACCCGCCGAAAGCGCGATGCTGCCAGTGTTGTAGGTCATTTTCGCGCGATGCGTTTCCAGCTCCCGGAACGCCCGCGTCAGCTCCGGCACGACATCCGGGAGCAATGCGCCGTGCATCTCGACGAAACGGGCGTTGACCGCCTGCGACAGGGTGCGGACGTTGAGAGTGAATTTGTTCATGGCTATACCGTTTTTTATTTTGGCCGCGCCTGCGCACAGCATCGCTAGAGACGCCGGCAGGCCACGATCCGCCCCCATGGGCGACAGTCAAAAGAGCCGTTAGCCTGCCTTGCCCCGTCGGCCGATGCAATAGCGCCGACCGGCTGGTACGGAGTAGCAATACCGGGGCGGCAGACCTGCGCTGCAGGCAGGGCGACAGGCCTTCCCGCGCGTTTTCGCCTCTGGCGATTCCCTGTATCCTGAGCCGTAGCGACGCCAGCGGGGCATCGATTCCGACGTCCCGTCCATGCCGCAGCTCGCATGGCGTCGGGGCTGGGCCGATATGCCGTATGATCAGGGCCTAGCCATGACATTCTCCGCGGTGACAAGCAAGGCCCGCGGTCTGGCGCGAAGCCGATCGCGCCAGAACAACAAGCACGACATCATGTTGAAACGCATCAAACACGCCCGGCCGCAGAGCCTACATTCTGGACGCAGCCCGGCCTCCCTCACTGCCTATCCCCCGGCCAAAACCCCAGGAGCCTGAAATGAGTGCGCCCGTGCAGCCACAATCCGTGATCGAAACGCCCGCCGCGCTCAAGGCCTGCCTGGAGGGGCTTGGGCGCGGCATCGTCACCGTGAAGCCACGCGTCTTCTTCAACAAGATCGAGCACCGCTTCGCGGGTCCGGCGCCCATGAACCTCTACATTCCCTCGAGCGGCATCGGCAGCATCACCCTGCTCGAAGCAGCCATCCTGGTCTCGCTGCTGAAGCTCATGCAGCCGCGCAAGGTATTCGAGTTCGGGACCTTCCTCGGCTACTCATCGTCGCTGATGCTGCGCAACACCGAACCCGGCTGCGAGGTCCACACCATCGACCTCGGCGAGGCCATCGGGCAGTACGAGGACGCCAAGGGCTACTCTGACGCGGAGCTGCACGCCGACGACCGCAAGAACGACGACTACCTGCGTTACACCCAGGGTACCAGGGGCACCTACTACCTCGGCAACCTAGACACGGCGGATCGCCAGCGCCTTACCCTGCTGCGCGGCAACAGCACGAAGCTGGACGTGGCCGGCAAGGGCTATGCCGGCATCTTCGACCTTGCTTTCATCGACGGCGGCCACGACACCGCAACGATCACCTCGGACACGGTCAAGGCGCTGGAGATGATTGGGGACAGCGGCGTGATTGTCTGGCACGACTACAACTCGACCATCCACTCGGACGTGACCGATTTCTTGCGCGGCTTCTCCGCAGACCACGTCGTCCTGCACGTGCAGAGCACCATGCTCGCGCTTCTGCTGGTCGGTGAGGCCAGCACGCGCTTTTTACAAATTGCAGCAGAGTGAGGCGGGCACATTGACCGGCACCGGCCCGGCCCGAAGCGGCATGCACCAGATTTCCCAAGAAGAGCTGGCTGAATTCAAGAACCGCCGCGACGCGGTGGCAACGGTCCATGTGCTGCTGCGAGTGCTGATCCATGCGGGCCTAGTGCTGGCCGCGCTGCATTTCCTGGCGACCGGGCACCATGCCCTCGCGGCGCTGTTCCTGCTGCCGCACCTGGCGGCGTTTTCCTTCCTGGGCTGGGCCGGCATCGGGCACGAGCTGTTCCACAACACGGTATTCAGCCGCCGCGCCCCGAACCAGCTCCTGTTCCGGCTGTTCTCAGTGCTGACCTGGAGCAACTACGGCTATTTCCAGGTGTCTCATCCGCACCACCACCGTCTGACGCTGGCACCGCAGGATCCCGAGGGCCTGCGGCCGCCGCCACTCGGCGCGTTCACTCTGCTGCAGCTTTTCACCGTGGACGTGGCGTCGCTATATCGCCGGGTGCGTGTGCTGATGCTGAACGCTTTCGGCAAGGTGCCGGAAACCGGCATCGGGGGTGCGCTGTTTCCGCGCGGCAGCGCAGCCCGCGCCCAGCTCTGCGCCGGCGCGCGCATCGTGCTCGGCAGCCAACTGGCCCTGCTCGCCGTCTTCGTCGCGACTGGCGCGTGGTGGATGATTCTGATCGTTACGCTGGCACCGTTCTGCCTGACCTTCTTCAATCGCACGCTGGCGGTGGCGCAGCATTTCGGCCTGCAGGATTCCGGCCGCAACTATGCCGACTCCTGCCGCACGGTGCTACTCGATCCGGTAACGGCGTTCTTCTACGCCAACATGAACTACCACGTCGAGCACCACTACTTCCCCAACGTCCCTTATTACAACCTCGACCGCCTGCACCGCCTGCTGGCCAGCCGCATTCCGCTGCCACACCTCGAGCGCGGTTATCTCGCCACGCTGCGCGAACTCGCACGACAAGGCCTTTTCCTCCGCGCACGCACCAGCCACGTGGCGGATCCGAAATAAGATAGGCAGATCAGACGGAAAGGTGGCGCACCGGACCGCGCCCGGAGCCATCAGGGAGCGAACTCGGGCCGCACGAGGTCCTGCATGCGCTCGGTCAAGTCACGCATTTCCGCTCCGCTGTCGAAGCGGAAAAACAGAATGCCCATCTTGTAGGTCAGCACGTCCTCGATGACCTCGCCGGCGCTCCACCACAGCATGCGGTCGATGATCTTGCCCGCGACCGCGGGATCGATGGTGAGGCCGGCGACACGTCCGGGGTGCCGGCTCATAATGCAGTGCCGCGTGAAATATCCTGTCGGCTCCACTTGGCGCACATCCCCCGTGTCGATGCCGCAGGCGGCGCGCACAATCAAGCCCGGGTAGTCGACGCCAGTGGCGTGCTGCACCAGGCGCACGTAGAGATCACCGGGCGGACGCCGGCATATCTCGATGATGACTGGCTTACCTGCATGCAGGATGTACTGGATGTGCACGATGCCGTCGACCAGCGACAGCAGGCCGGCGATGCGCTCTGTCGTTGCGATCAGCGAATGTGTGGCGCTTGCCGACACCCGTGCTGGCGTCGACGCTGCCGACACCATGTACGGATTCAGGAAGTAGTGCTCGTTGTCCTGAAAATGGAACACGACTTTGCCGTCCTTCAGGAATGACGTGAAGCCGTGCCGCGTACCCTCGAGGAACTCCTCCACCACGATGCGCCCTGCGCGCGTGATCGCGAACGCTTTCTGCAGCGACGCCTCCAGCTCCGCCATGTCGCGCGCAACCGAAATTCCCTTTCCGCCCGTAAGATCCACCGGCTTCACGATGAGGGGAAAGCGCAGGTCCGCTGCTGCCTCGCGCGCCTCGTCGACAGAGGTGCATCCGTGCGCGCGCGGCGTGGCGATGTCGTTAGCGAGCGCAAACGCGCGGTACAGGTCCTTGTGGTGCAGCGTGCAGGCGACATCGTAGCTGTCGTGGCCGGGCAGCCCGAGCTGCCCAGCGGCCCACGCACAGGAAAGCGCGGAAAAATCGTTACAGCTCGCGCACAGCGCGTCGACGCCCAGGCGTTGCGCCAGCGCCCTGATTGCCTCGGGATCGGAGAAGTCGGCCAGATGTGTCTCGTCGGCGTAGGCATGGCCGAGGTCTTGCGCACGGTTGCCGCTGGTGATGACGTGGTAGCCCAGCGCCTGCGCGGCCTTGATCATGGGAATGTCGGCGTGGCTGCCGCCAGCCAGCAGCATCTTCTTGGGCGCGCTCACGGTCTTCCGTCCCTGGGAATGAAAAACATCACGGTCTCGTCGCGGCACTCGGTGTAGTGACGCAGATAGATGTCGTAGCCCGAGTGCAGTGCCAGGATCTTTTCCGGAATCCGGTAGAAGTCGTCGGCGCGATGGTAGGCGGCGAGCGCCAGCCGCGGCACATGGCAACGAATCAGAGAAGCCGCTCCGTCGATGGCCGGGCGCTCGGCACCCTCGATGTCCATCTTGATGAAGGTGACGGGCCCGTCGATCACGGCATCCAGACGGTCGAGTGCAATTTCGACGTCGCCGGTGTTGCTCAGGCGTGACATCGAGCCCTCGCGGCTGAGGCGTAGCGTCTGTGCGCAGTCCGACACGCCCATGGCGTGGAAATAGATGTCGCGGTAGCCGGCGAGGCGCGCGCGCGCCTGGGCCATGTTGCCGGGCTCGGGCTCGAAGAGGTGCACGCAGGCATAGCCGGGGCAGCGCTTGATGAATTCCTGCGACGTGAAGCCGTCGAAGCCGCCGATATCGACGAATGTTTCGCCGCCCCCCCGCATCTGCAGAAAGTCCTCGAAGTACTGGCGGTCCTGGCGGTCCGTAAAACCCTGCATCCAGTCAATGTCAGCAGTCAGGCGAAAATTGACAATGCGGCGCAGCGTATCGCGCGAGACGTCATCAGCCAGCGCTGCATGCAGGCGCTCGAAGGCGCCGTCGCTATCGTGGAACACCTGGCGGAAATCATCCCAGAAAAAGGGGTTGTCGATCGGCAGCTGCGATTGCTGCCGGAACGCGTAGTAGTCGAGATTCTCGAGGCCTGCCGCAGCGAGCCGACGCTGTGCCGTCCACACCTTCCCTAGCACGGCGGACACAACCAGCGCCGAGGGCGGCACCTGATCCGTGCGCAGCACCGGCTTCTGGCAGAACGCGGATGCCCCGGAGAAATCGTCGATGAAGCCGTCGATGTCGACATGCGTCGCAATGCTGGCGGCATGGCTGTTGGTGCCGAGCACGTAGCGCGGCATGCCGCCAGCGAGAAAGCGCCGGCAGAAGTCGGCCGCCGCTGCGGCGCGCGCCGGCGCCATTGCCTCGTCGAACAGGCTCACTTGCCCGCTCCGGTGCCGTTCGCAGCGGGCACCGCCGTCCAACTGCGCGTGCGCGCGGACGTTGCCATTGCCTCCAGCGTCACCAGCCCGTCGAGCGCATCGCGGGCCGTGAACACGAAGTCTGACGGCGCCTGCCGCCCGGCCAGGTGCGCATGCAGGCTGCTGGCAATGTCGTCGTAGAGATTGGCGAAGGCCTCGATGAAACCGGCGGGATGGCCCGCCTTAAAGCGGTTGTAGCGCAGCTCGGCCGCGAGCGTGGCGTCGACGCTGGCGCGGTCGAGGATGGTGCGCTGGCCGCGGGCATCGTGCAGCAGCAGCTGCTCAGGCTCCATCTGGAACCATTCGGCCGAGCCGTTGCGTCCGTAGACGCGCAGGCGCAGCCCGTTGCGGTGGCCAAGCGCCGACTTGCTGAACCAGAACGAGGCATCGAGGTCGCCGGTATACCGCGCCATGCACATCACGTTGTCGACGAGCCCTTCGAAATTGCCGTGGCTGCCGTGCATGGCCATCACTTCCTGTGTGTGCTCTCCAGTCAGGAAGTGTACGAGGTGGTGCACGTGTACGCCGAGGTCGAGCGAGATCGTGGGGATGCTGCCGTCGTGCAGGCGCCAGGACTGCGGCACCACCGGCGCCCCGCCGGCACCGACCTTGGCGAAACCTTCTTGGGGCATCTCCACGTGGATCTGTGTGATGCGGCCTAGCCGGCCATCAAGCAACAGGCGGCGCAGCTCGCGCAGCATCGGGTAACCTGTGTAGTTGTAGGTCACCGCCAGGAAACCGTGGCTGTCGTCCACGGCCTGCGCGATGCGGCGTGCATCGTCCGTAGAGGCGGCAAGGGCCTTTTCGCAGATCACCGGGTAGCCCCTGCCGAGCGCCTTGAGCACAGGATCGACGTGGTCCGGCGTAGGCGTAAGCACGACGATGGCATCGAGCCGCCCCACCTCCTGCTCGAGCAGGCGATCGAAGCTGTCGTAGACGCGCGCCTCGGCGACACCCCAGCGCTGCGCTGTCTGCCGGTTGGTGTCGGCGTAGCGGCTGAAGGCACCGGCGTCTACGGAGAATTGCCCGTCCATGCGTGCGGCGATGACATGGGTTGCTCCGACAGCGGAGTTCCAGCCGCCGCCGATGAAGCCCAGCGAAAGAGTCCTGCGGTTCATGAGGTCGTAGCCTGTGTCTGTGGTCGGACCGGAGAGGCGAAGAAATCCGAAACAGCCTCGAGGACGGTATCGACGGCCTCGTCCGGCATGTCGGCCCATACCGGCAGGCGCAGCAGCGTCTCGGCGGCACGGTCGGTCACGTCGAGCGGACCGACCGTCCTGCCGTAGCGCTGCCCGGCCGGCGCGCTGTGCAACGGCACATAGTGCGTCACGGCGTTGATGCCGGCCTCGAGAAGATGGCCGCGCAACGCGCCGAGCGTTTCAGCGTCGCGACACTGCAGCCAGAAAATGTGGCCGTTGCCGGAGTCCTGCGGCAAGGGCGCCGCGAGTGCCAACTGCCCGGCCCGGGCGAGCCCGGCAAGGCCGGCCTGGTAGCGCTGCCAGATGTGGCGGCGGCGGCCATTGATGTGCGGCTCGGCCTCCAGCTGTGCCATGAGCACGGCAGCGGCGAATTCGCTGGGCAAGTAGGAGGACCCGCATTCGCGCCAAGTGTACTTGTCCACTTCGCCGCGCAGGAAGAGACTGCGGTCCGTGCCCTTCTCGCGCAGAATCTCCGCGCGCAGCGCCAGCTCCGCATCGTCGGTCAGCAGCGCGCCAGCCTCGCCGGCCACGATGTTCTTGGTGCCGTGGAAGGAGTAGCAGCCAAGCTTGCCGAAGGTACCGTAGTGGCGACCGGACTGAGTGGCGCCGACGGCCTGGGCGGCGTCCTCGAAGAGGATGAGCCCATAGGCGCGGCAGAGCGCGTCGAGGGCCTGCATATCGGGGCCGAAGCCGGCGTAATTCACCACGACCACGCCACGGGTGCGCGGCGTGATGGCCCGCTCGACGGCCCCGAGGTCCAGGGTGAGCGTCTCCGGCGACACGTCAACGAAGACCGGCGTGGCCTGGCGCAGCACGAAGGCGTTGGCGGTGGACGAGAAAGTCCACGAAGGCATGATGACCTCGTCGCCAGCACGGAGGTCGGCGAGCAGGGCACACAGCTCCAGGGCCGAGGTGCAGGAGCCGGTCAGCAGCACGTGCCCCGAGCCGGTCAGCTCGCGCAACTGCCGCTCGGCCTTCTTGGTGAAGGGGCCATCGCCCTGGCTATGCCCCCCGGCCAACACGCTCTCGAGATTGGCGCGCTCGCGCGGACCGAAGTGCGGCTGGTTGTAGGGGATGCGCCAAGTGCCCATGGCTACTCCTGCACGGGCGGCGTGCCGCGCCGCTCCTCGATCAGCTCGATGAAATGGCGAGCCAGTGATGAGCCCATGACGCGCGGGTCGGAGAAGTAGCGATCCATCATACGCTTGGACGCGGCACCGGCGGCAGCACGCGCGGCACTGTCATCGATGAGTCGTTTAGCCAGCGTGATGTAGTGCTCCGGTGAGCGCGCGATCGAAATCAGCGGCGCCGTGTCGTCGCCAATGAAGCTGCGCAGTTCCGCCCGTTCCTCCGGCGTGCCTTCGCCGTCGTCGATCAGCGGTTTGATGAAATTCCACATGCCGGTCTGTGCCGCCTCCGGCGAGTCGAAGATCACCACCGGCTTGGCAGCCGCCATTGCCTGAAACAGCGTGAAACCGCAGGGAAAGGGGAACGTGTCCAGGAAGATGTCCGCCACCTGGGCATAGAGCCGCGTGTGCACCCAGCCGATAAACCGGGTTCGGTCCAGGACACCGGCCTCGCGGAACACCTGAACGATCTCCGGCGTCTCTTCCCGCCCAGCCCAGAGGAACATTACCTCGGGGCGGGCCTTGATGATCCCGGCCATGGTCTGGAGATAGACGGGATCGCGCATCTTCTCCGTGCGCGCCAGCGTCATGATCACGGTCTTCGCCGGCAGGGCCGCGCGGATTTTCGCGGCCTCGGCCTCGACCGAAGCGTCGTACCAGTCGTCCACGCCCAGCATCGCCATCCGCCAGCGGCGGCCGGCCAGCGTCCCGAAGCGCGTGAGCGCGCTGCCGCTGACGTAACCATCGATGTCTTCGTGCGAGAAGCACCGGTACTTCATCGCGAACCAAGTCTGGACCGGTGCGATGCGCATACCGAAGCACAGCGGCATCATGTTGACGAGGCTCACCCAGACCAGCTCATGCACCTTTTCCTGCGAAAGCAGCTCGCGGAAACGGAGCAGGCGGTCCCAGCCTGAATGCGCAGCCTCCGGAAACACCTCGGGGAGCTTCACCAGACGCACGCCCAGCTCGGCCAGCGCGCGCTCCATGGCGGGATGGCTGCCCTGATAGCAGTAGACCGTGGGAATGAACGGCTGGTCGTCCAGCATCCGGTAGCCTTTCAAAGACTGAAGGAGCACCTCGATGTGCGCCAGCATCGATGCGCTATGTATGAAGAAGCCTATGTGGTACGGAGCGGCAACCTCAGGCTGAGGCAGCGGCGGCAATACGCGACGCCAGTGATGCCCTGCCGCCGTGAACAGAGGAGCCATCCGCCCCATGCAAGACCCGAAATGCTCTTCGGTTTCCGTCGCCTTGACGTAGTTCTCGTAGATTACCGCTTCAAGATGCAGCGCAATGTTCATCTCGAACCGCTCGAGCACCGCCTTGAGCAGAGGCAGCAGGAGCTTTTCGAAAACGGCGTCTTTTCCAAGCGTCTTCCCGCTACTGAAAAATCCCAATGCCTGCAGTATTTGCTGGAGCAATGGCGGGAACTTCCTGGCAGGCGTGCTGCTGAGCGCGTCAAGCAGCACCACCATGGCGTCGTCAGGCATGCCAGTCGCCTCTGTGGCACTGGCCAGGTTGAACAGTGCAGAGGGACTGCGATCGCCGCGTTTGAACGCGTCGATCAGCAGTGCCTTGGCCCGGACGGCATCTCCCATCCGGAAAACGCAGACTGCTCGCAGGTGCTGGGCCTGCGCATAGAACGGCTGGCCGGGTGAGAGACTCGAGAGCAGGCTCAGCACCTTTTCTGGGGGCTGGCTCTGCTGCAGGAGAACCAGAGCCCTCTTGATGGTTTCTTCGGAGGTCTGTAGCAGGGTCATGGCGTCAGGACCTTCCACCCCGGAGAAACGGACCGGATGCCCTACTGCCCGACCAGACCGCTAGCAGCGATGCAGGGCTGCTGTCCGTACCAAAGGGCTGTCGCCAAAAGACAGGCTCGGTCGAACCGGGATTGCGACGCAGCAAGGGAGACGGCGCCAGCACAGCGCGGGGATAGCCGACCAGTCGGTGGATCATGAGAACTCTATTAGATTCAAATAGTGCTAATTCTTGTTGTTCTTACGCGTAGCAGCGCAAATACAGAGCCCGAGAATACCTGAAGGCCCGGCGGAGCGACAGGCGGCTAAAGTACCGCCGACTCGACCTTCAGGCCGTCCATCTCCAGCGTCAGTACGTCGCCGACCCGCAGCGGCGCCACCCCCTCCGGCGTGCCCGTCATCACCACGTCGCCCGGCTCCAGCGTGAAGATCGTGCTGATGTGGGCAAGCAGGGGCAGGACGGGCGTGATCATGTCGGCGCTATGGCCGCACTGGCGGACTTCGCCGTTCACGGCCAGGGTGAAGCGGAGGTCGTCGAGGTCGAAGCCCTCGGGACGCAGGAAGGCGGACAGCGGCGCGGCGCCGTCGAAGGCCTTGGCGACTTCCCAGGGCTGGCCCTTCTTCTTCAGTTCGTTCTGAAGGTCGCGCAGGGTGAGATCGAGCCCGAGGCCGATGCCGGCAATGGCGGCCAGGCATTCCGCTTCACCGGCATGCTTCAGTTGGCGGCCGATGAGGAGAGTGATCTCGGTTTCGTGGTGGCATTCGCCGCGGCCGGCCGGGATGGAGAAGCCGCCCACGAGCGGCACCAGGGCCGTGGCGGGCTTCATGAACAGGATGGGGGTTTCCGGCACGGCGTTGCCGAGTTCGCGGGCATGGGCGGCGTAGTTGCGGCCAACGCAGACTATCTTGCGTGGCGGCAGGTCGCAGGCGGTGCCGTCGAGGAAGGCGTGGGTGTAGGTCATGGGTGCTCCTGTGCCGGCGGCAGATTCAATTCTGGCAGTTTTCAGCGGTGATGCAGAGGAAGGCAGGTCACTTGGGTCCTGTACCTGATTTTGCAGGATCGCTTCGTCTTGCCCGCGTTAGTGGGCTGCGAATTCCTGCGTTCGGCGATAACTACCGGCGCCAAGAGGGTATGCCCCCATAAAATCGGGCGCCCCTATGCCGGGCGCCCGGCAAGCCAACCCCATTTTATGGAGGCATACCCTCTCGTCACCTGAGCCCAGGGCTTCGGGGCACGCGATAGAGAGGGCGGCTCAGACTGCTAGCGCTGCTAAAAGCCCTGGCCCTCGAGCACGGCTCAGCCGTTTTTCAGCGCGTGCTCGATCAGGAAGATGCGGTCTTCGCCGAAGTACATGTCGTTGCCGATGAAGAAGGTCGGGGCGCCGAAGGCGCCGCGCGAGGCAGCCTCTTCCGTCGCGGCCTTCAGCTTCTCCTTCACGGTCTCGTCGGTGGTCTTTGCCACGAGCTCTTCGCCGAGAATCTGCTTCAGCACTTCCGGGTCGCCGATGTTGCGGTCTTCGGACCAGTAGGCACGAAAGAGCTTCAGCGCAAGCTGCGGCACCTGTGCCGGATCGGCAGCGGTGAGGGCGCGCATGGCGGTCAGCGAATTGGTGGGAAACGTGCTCGGGAACTTGTGCGGCTCGTTCACGTAGGCGAAAAGGCGCTGCAGGTCCTTGAACATGTACTGGCCCTTGGCAGGATTCGCAGCAGGCATCACGTTGCCGGAAATCTTGAACACGCCGCCGATCAGGAAGGGCCGCCACTGCACTTCCGCCAGCTTTTCCAGCTTGCCGACCTGCAGCGCCGCCAGATAGCTGTAGGGGCTCACCACATCAAAGAAGAATTCGACTTTCTTGCTCATTACGCTCTCGCCTAGATCCGCTATCGGTTTTTCAAATCCTGCCGCCATGTCGGGATAAATCCCGGCTTACGAGGGACGGAAAAGCCCGCCGTTTTTCAGCGGCAAAAAAATATTCGCCGGCCCCTCTATCGTGTGCCCCGAAGCCCTGGGCTCAGGTGACGAGAGGGTTCGCCTCGCCAAAATGGGGTTGGCATGCCGGGCACCTGATTTTGGCGAGGCGAACCCTCTCGGCGCCGGTAGTTCCTGATCACTGAAGGAATCCGACGTCCACCACTGCCAGAAAAATCAGAGATCGATCAGCTTGCCCGGATTCATCACGTTGTTCGGATCGAAGACCTGCTTCACCGCTTTCATGTACGCGATCTCGGCCGCGGAACGCGTATAGCCGATATAAGGCTTCTTCGTCATGCCGACGCCATGCTCGGCCGATACCGAGCCGTTGTACTTCTGCACCGTCTCGAAGACCTGCGTATTCACCGTCTTGCACTTCGCAAAGAAATCTTCCTTGGCCAGCGCGTCCGGCTTCAGGATGTTGAGGTGCAGGTTGCCGTCGCCGATGTGGCCGAACCACACGACACGGAAGTCCGGGTACTGCGCGCTGACGATGGCGTCGATGTCGGCGATGAAGGCCGGCACGCGCTGGATGATCACGGA
>JAJNDL010000003.1 GCA_021156385.1 Moraxellaceae bacterium
GGCAAGGACTTCGACTTCATCATCTGCGACAGCCCCGCCGGCATCGAAAAGGGTGCCCACCTCGCCATGTACTTCGCCGACGAGGCCATCGTGGTGACCAACCCGGAAGTCAGCTCCGTGCGCGACTCCGACCGCATGCTGGGCCTGCTCTCCGCCAAGAGCCGCCGCGCCGAACAGAACCTCGAGCCCATCCGCGAACACCTGCTGCTCACCCGCTACAGCCCCGAGCGCGTGGCCAAGGGCGAGATGCTGGGCGTCTCCGACGTGGAGGAGATCCTCTCTATCAAGCTGCTCGGCGTGATCCCCGAGTCGCAGGCCGTGCTGAAGGCCTCCAACGCCGGCGTGCCCGTCATCCTCGACGAGGAATCCGATGCCGGCCAGGCCTATGCCGACGCCGTCGAGCGCCTGCTCGGCAAGGAAGTCCCGCACCGCTTCCTCGAAGTGGAGAAGAAGGGTTTCTTCAGCCGCCTCTTGAGCCGCTAAGGAGATGGCCATGAACCTCTTCGACTTCCTCCGCGAGCGCAAGCCGAAAACCAGCGCCGCCACGGCGAAGGAACGCCTGCAGATCATCGTCGCCCACGAGCGCCAGCAGCGCGGCCAGCCGGACTGGCTGCCCAAGCTGCAGCGCGAGCTGGTCGAGGTGATCCGCAAGTACGTGCCCATCGAGGACGACCAGGTGCAGGTCGCGCTGGAAAGCCAGGGCAACTGCTCCATCCTCGAGCTCAACGTCACGCTGCCGGAGCGCTGAGACAGACACCGCCGGCAGCACCGCCGCACAGAAACGGAAACGCCCCGCAATGCGGGGCGTTTTCATTGGCGCAGCGCGCGTCAGCGGCAGCTCGTCGGCCGGTAGCGGTTGGCGATGGTGTCTTCGCCCTCGCCCACGCAGGACCATTTGATGCCGCCGGAGGTCAGCGTCGGATAGAGCACCAGGGTCTTGCCGACCAGCAGCGGATCGCCCGTGTAGTGGATGATGATGGCGCCCTCGAAACCCTCACCGACACCCTCCACGTTGACGTAGGCCACGTTGTTGCCGGAGATGGATTGCGGCGAGGCCAGGCCGTAGGAGGCGTTTGCCGGAACACCGGCCACGCCGAGGAAGCGGCCCAGCGACAGGCGCGTTTCCGCGATCGTGGTCTTGGCGCCACCCGCCAGGGACAGGCCCTCGGCCACCTTGGCACGCACGGTGTAGTCCTGGTAGGCCGGGATCGCCACTGCGGCAAGAATGCCGATGATGGCGACCACGATCATGAGTTCGATGAGCGTGAAGCCCCTGCTGGTGCGCATTGTGTTTCCCCTTCCTCCAATTCGCTGCCGCTGCGCGGACGCGACGCCGCGCATCATGCGTCAGCCGCGGCAGTTCGCCGGCCGGTACTTGTTCTCGATCGTGTCGAAGCCGGTGATCGTGCAATCCCACTTGATGCCGCCCGCGGTCAGCGTCGGCACGAGGGCCAGCGTCTTGCCCATCAGTGCCGCATCGCCCGTGTAATGGATGATGATGGCGCCGTCGTAGCCGCCGCCCACGCCTTCCACGTTGATGTAGGCCACGTTGTTGCCGGCGATGGACGTCGGCGTGGCCAGTCCGTAGGACGCGTTGGCATGCACGCCGCTCGTGCCGAGATAGCGGCCCAGCGACAGGCGCGTCTCGGCCACCGTGGCCTTGACCCCGGCCGCCAGCGCCAGGCCTTCCGACACCTTGCTGCGCACGGTGTAGTCCTGGTAGGCGGGAATCGCCACCGCGGCGAGGATGCCGATGATGGCGACCACGATCATGAGTTCGATGAGCGTGAAGCCCCGGGCACGCTGCTGCATTCTTCTTTACTCCTGGATTACGCTGTCTCCGGCTGCCGGCTCCGGCGTCGCTGCAGCCGGGCCGGCCAGTGCCGGAGAAGCGCCAAGTGTGCCGCAGCAGGTCCGCTGCCGCCTTCCGGGCAGTCGGGGAAGTACCGCCGTTCGCCGGCAGGGCGTGCCGGCCTCGGCTACCTTGAAGGCATCTCTCGCACGCTGCCGGGGCATGCCGCCATGGCCCAGACCTCCGCCGGACTCCACCGCGGCCTCGCGCTGCTCCTCGCCCTGTTCGCCCTGGCCCTCGCCGCCTGCACGACCGCGCCGCCCTCCCGCGCCGACCGCGCGCAGAATGCCGGGCGCACTTATGTGATCACCGGCGCCTCCAGCGGCATCGGCCGCGGTGTCGCGCTGGCGCTGGCGGCGCAGCGCGCCAACGTGGTGCTGGCGGCGCGGGGCGCGACAGCGCTGCAGAGCGCTGCCGCGCAGGTGCAGGCCGCGGGTGGCACGCCGCTGGCGGTGGTCATCGACGTCAGCCGGCCGGAGGACATGGAGCGGCTCGCCGCCGCCGCGGTGGCACGCTTCGGCCGCATCGACGTGTGGATCAACAACGCCGGCGTCGGCGCCATCGGGCCCTTCGGGCGGATTCCGCCCGCGGACCACGGCCGCGTCGTCGACGTCAACCTGAAGGGCGTGATCTTCGGCAGCCACGTCGCGCTCGCACAGTTCCGCCGCCAGGGCGCGGGCACGCTGGTGAACATCGGCTCGGTCGAGGGCGAGCTGCCGGTGGCGCAGCACGCCAGCTATGCCGCCAGCAAGGCCGCGGTGATGGCGCTGGGCCGTGCCCTCAACGAGGAACTGCGCATGGAGGGGCAGAAGAAGATCCGGGTCGCCACCGTGCTGCCCTCCGCCACCGACACGCCCTTCTTCAACCACGCCGCCAACTACAGCGGGCATCCGCTCGGCCTGGTGCTGCTCGATCCGCCGGAGAAGGTCGTCAACGTGGTGCTGCATGCCGCGCTGCATCCGCGCGAGGAAATGCCGGTGGGCTGGAAGGCCTGGCTGGTCTACCACGGTCACCGCCTCGCGCCCGACTTCGCCGAGCGGATGGCGACGGTGCTCTATGAAAAGCTGGTGCTGGAGGATGCGCCGCCGGCCGCGGACAGCAGCGGCAACCTGCACGCCCCCTCGCCCGGGCCGGGCGCCGTAGAGGGCGGCGTGGAAGAGCGCATGCGGGCACAGAAGGAAGCGCAGAGGCGGAAACGGCAGGAATACCCGGCGCCGCTACCCGCGCCGGCACACTGACAGGCTGCGCGCAACGCTCAGCCCTCGACCCGCTCCGCGACGCGTGCCAGCGGCGTGCGTGCCAGCGCCGCGATCAGGCTGATGGCGATGCTCTTGGTGCTCTCCTGCAGCAGGCGGCGCGTCGCCGTGTCGCAGGCGCCGAGCAGGGCCAGCTCCAGCATGCCCACCAGACGGTCGTTGTGCACCAGCGGCACCAGCACGATCTGCACCGGCTTCAGCGCCAGCACGCCGCAGCGGATGGTGAGGTAATCCTCCGGCAGGTCGTCGAGGACCATGAATTCGCGCAGTGCCGCGGCCTGGCCGAGCAGGCCGGCGCCCAGCGCCACGCGCGGCGGTGCGGAATGCACGGCATGGCTGGC
The DNA here is from genome assembly GCA_021156385.1 of Moraxellaceae bacterium. Classification (GTDB taxonomy): domain Bacteria; phylum Pseudomonadota; class Gammaproteobacteria; order Pseudomonadales; family Moraxellaceae; genus UBA2031. The sequence goes on from JAJNDL010000003.1 coordinate 3,450, forward strand.
GGTGGCGACGAGCTCGCCGCCGGCATCGTCCAGCACGTAGAGCACGCCCACCGGCGCGCCGAGCACGCCGGCCAGGCAGTCCAGCACATTGCGGCTGAGTTCGGCGGGCGTGAGCTGGCCGCGCATGCACTCGTCGAGCTGCACGAGCACGTTGGCGCGCAATTCACGGCGGCGGTCGGCGGCCTGCCGCTCCTTCAGCGCCAGGCGCATCCGGTCGATGGCCGCCAGCAGCTGCCCGGCTTCGTCGCGGCGTTGCGTGGACACCGCAACGTCCCAGTCGCCGCTGGCGATGGCGCCCGCCACCGTCACCGCCTCCTCGAGTCCGCGGCGCACGCTGCGCACGATCCACCAGCCCAGCAGCAGCGTGCAGGCCAGCGCGGTGCCGCCGAGCGTGAAACCCGCCACGCGCATGTAGATGCCATCGCGGTGTGCCTGCTCTACCCAGCCGTTCACCCGGCCGAGATAGGCATTGCGGAAGGCACTGAAACGGTCGCGGAACGTGTCTTCCTGCGCACGCACCGTCGAGATCGAGCTGTAGAGCCGGTCGGTCGCCACGGTGCCGGCAACGGACGCCGCCGCCAGCGTGTCGGCCTCGTGGAAATAGGCGGCGAAGGCCGTGGCCGCCGCGAACGCGCCGGGCTCGTCGGCCGCGATGGCCTTCAGCTCGTGCTCCAGCCGCGCCGCCTGCTGGCGGGCATCGCCGAGTGCCTCCTCGTCCTGGTCGGAGATGGCCTCGTGGAAAGTGTCGCGCAGCACCAGGAACTGGTAGTCGACCTGGTGCAGCCGCGTGACCATGGGCAGCGCCTTGCTGCCGACGCGATCGAGATGGTCGATGCTGCGTCCGGACACGACGGTGGAGAACAGGAAGAAGAGCAAAAAGAAGAAAGTCGCGGCGGCAACCAGCAGGGTGACGCGGTTGCGGATGGTGAGATCGTCGAAGCGACGTGCAAGGTTCGCAATCATGAATGTCGTTATGTGTCGTGGCGCGTGCCTGCGCATCTCATGCCGACGCCGTCGGCCGCGTCAGGCCCATAGTAGCGTCGCATCGCCGAAGAGACAGCAGTACCGCAGCAGCAAAACGCCCCGGCCCGCCTCTCAGTGACAGGCTGTAGCGCGGAGGAGACAGGCGGCACCAGGGAGTACCTGCCGCCGCTCGTACACTGCGGGAATACGCGTGGTCTGCGTGCATAACCACAAAACATTTCCAGGGGATTCTTCCAGCATGCGCCGCCAGCCTGCCGGCCCGCTCCCGTTGCGTGCCTTCCGCCTCGCCCTCCTGCCTGCCCTGCTCTGCAGCGCCGCGCTCGCCTTCGAGCCGCTGGGCACGCCGCGTCCCGACACCATCGAGCATCCGGACGGGGTGCCGCCGAATGCCGCCATGGTCGAGCTCGGCCGCGCGCTGTTCTTCGACAGCCGGCTTTCCGGCAATCGGCAACAGAGCTGTGCCAGCTGCCACATGCCGGAGCTCGGCCTGGGCGACGGCGCGGCGAAAGGCCGCGGTACCGCCGGCGGAGCGCTGCCGCGCAATACGCCGCATCTCTACAACCTGGCCTGGAACGTCTCTTTCTTCTGGGACGGCCGCGCGCAGTCGCTGGAGGAGCAGGCCCTCGGCCCCATCCAGGCGCCCGGCGAGATGAACATGCCGCTGCCGCGCATGATCACGACGCTGAGCGCGCTGACCGGCTACCAGGCGCAGTTCCGCGCCGCCTTCGGCAGCGAGGAGGTCAGCGCCGAGAAAGTGGCGCAGGCCATCGCCGCCTTCGAGCGCACGCTGGTCAGCAGCAACTCCGCCTTCGACCGCTACCAGGCCGGCGACCGCAACGCCATGAGCCCGGAGGCCGTGCGCGGCCTTGCGCTCTTCACCGGCAAGGCGCAGTGCGTGCAGTGCCACGACGGCCCCAACTTCACCGACAACAGTTTCCACAACATCGGCATCGGCGATGCCGATCCCGGCCGCGCCACGATCGTGAAGGACCGCAGCCTCACCGGCGCGTTCAAGACGCCGGGACTGCGCAACGTCGCGCTCACCGCACCGTACATGCACGACGGCTCGCAGAAGACGCTGGAAGACGTGATGCGCCACTACAACCGGGGTGGCCGGAAGACGCCCCACCTCGACCGGCTGATGAAGCCGCTCAAGCTCAACAACCGCGAGATCATGGAGCTGATCGCCTTCATGGGCGCGCTCACCGACCCGGTGCGCGTCGACCGTCCCCAGTCCCTACCGCAGTGAGATCCGCCGTGAACCGACCGACTCCGCTCCTGACGCAGGCCGTGACCGGCGCTGCCCTCGCCCTTGCCCTCGCCCTTGCCCTCGGCGCGTCCGCCGCTGCCGACACCGTGACCGCGAAACTGCGCTTCGACAACATGCTCCCCTTCACCGGCGTGCTGTACGCGCCCGACAAGGCCGCGCCCCGCCAGCGCGCCACGCTGGACCAGAAGGACAAGGCCTTCTCGACGCCGGTGGTGGTGGTCAGCCCCGAGGCCGAGCTCAAGATCAAGAACTCGGACGACTTCGAGCACAACGTGTTCGCCGACGACAAGCGCCAGACCGGCATCGCCTTCGATCTCGGCCGCATTCCGGCCCACGACCAGCTCAAGCTGCCGGTGCGCTGGAAGGAGGATTCGCTGCTGCGCCTCGGCTGCAAGATCCACCCGAAGATGAAGACCTATGTCGCCAACCTGCGCTCGCAGCACGTCGCCACCATTCCCTTCGCGCCGGGCCGCCAGGACTACGAGGTGAGCCTCGTGCAGGTGCCGGCCGGCCTGCAGGAGATCCGCGTCCTGCTGCCCGACCTGCCGCCCCTGTCCGCCACGCTGAAGGCCGGCGAGAGCCGCACGCTCACGGTCACCGCCAAGGGCCGCACCCTCGGCACCATCGAACTCGCCCGCCGGGGTGACAACTGATGCGCGCAGTGCTGTCCCGTTGCACCTTCCTCGCACTGTGCTGCATCGCGTTGCCGGCACCGGCCGGTGAAGCCCCGGCCCGCCAGGGCTTCGCGCCGCCCTCCGGGCTCGGCATCCCCGCCGACTACCGCAGCCGCTGGCCGCAGCTGGCGCCGCTCTCGTTCTCCGGCATGCACTGGAACCAGTCGGTGACGGTCTTCAGCAATGCCGGCCAGGCGCCCTACCGGCACAACCAGGACCTGTGGTGGGAGCAGGAACAGAACAGCGGCTGGTCGGGCGACGACAGCGGCGGCGCGTTCCAGAACTATGCCCCCGGCACCGTGCTGGTGAAGGAGGGCTTCATGCGCGCCAAGCCCGGCGCGATGCTGCACCCGACCTTCCTCTCCATCATGGTGAAGCGCGAGAAAGGTTTCGATCCGGAATACGGCGACTGGGAGTACATCCAGTCCTCGCCGCAGGGCAAGGTGCTGCTGCGCGGCGCGCTCTCCGCGCCCGGCATCAGCACCGCCTGCGGCAACTGCCACACCAACGTAGCCGACCGCGACTACGTGTTCTCCACCACCGGCAAGGGCGGCTGAGCGGGCCGCCCGGTTAGCGCCCGGCCGCTGCCGGGCGCGTCCGCCGATGTCCATCGCCCTGCCCGCCTGCGTGCCTCTCCACTGCCTCACGGGCCCGTCCAGCCCGACAATTCCGTACCGTCGGCCGCCGCGGCCGCGCTAGAGTGCGGGCCACCGTCACCATCACAGAGGACCCGCTGATGACCACGCGCAAGAAGACTGCCGCCAAGGCCGCCCCCGCCGCCCCGGAAACCCCCGCAACCGTCGTTACCCGCTTCCTGCAGGCCATGGCCGAGCAGGACCACGGTACCGTCGCCGCCCTGCTCGCTCCCGACGTGCAGTACACCAACGTCTCGCTGCCCACCATCACCGGCGGCGAGCGCGTGGCGAAGGTGCTGCGCACGGCACTGCGCCCCGGCGTCGCCTTCGAGGTGCAGACGCACTCCATCGCCGCCAACGGCGACACCGTGCTCACCGAGCGCACCGACGCGCTGAAGCTCGGCCCGCTGCACCTGCAGTTCTGGGTCTGCGGCACCTTCCGCGTCGAGAACGGCCGCATCACGCTCTGGCGCGACTACTTCGACTGGGTGGACATGGGCAAGGCCGCCGTGCGCGGCGTGCTCGGCATCGCCGTGCCGAAGCTGCGCCCGACCCTGCCGGTCGCGCTCGGCCGGTAAGGTCGGCACCATGGACGAAGAACTGAAGATCGAGGACCTTGTGGCCGGCACCGGCAAGGAATGCGTGAAGGGCGCGCTCATCGTCGCGCACTACACGGGCTGGCTGGAGGACGGCACGAAGTTCGATTCCTCGCACGACCGCGGTCGTCCCTTCGAGTGCGTGATCGGCGTGCGCCGCGTCATCGCCGGCTGGGACCAGGGCCTGATGGGCATGAAGGTCGGCGGCAGGCGCCGGCTCTTCGTGCCGGCCCGCCTCGGCTACGGCGAGCGCCAGGTCGGCCCGTTCATCAAGCCGCACTCGAACCTGGTCTTCGAGATCGAGCTGCTCGAGGTACGCACGCGCGACGAGTGAAGTGGCCCCGCTGCGGGCAGGCTCCGTCGCGGAATGCAAAAGGCCGGGCATCAAGCCCGGCCTTTTGCATTGGCGCGTCCCTCAGCTGCTGCGGCGCAGGAAAGGATTGCCGCCCGCGGGCGAGGCCGGCAGCGGCAGCATCTGCTCCATGCGCGCCACCGCCTCGAAGAGGTCGCCGGCCTGCGCGATGCGGTCGATCTCGTCCAGCGCCTTGCGCATGCCGCGCACGGCCTCCGCCCTGGCGATGCCGGCGGCGGGGCTCACGTGCAGGCTGCGCATGAAATCGAAGAAATAGGCCTTCAGGTTCTTGGGCGCCATCGCGAAGCTGTGGGTGACGATGCGCCGCTCGAGGTCGTAGGCGTCGAGGGGATGGCCGTTGCGGGCGTTCCAGTACTTGGCGAGGCGCACCAGCGGCAGGATGAGGCCGGCGTTCTGCGCGTCCTTCTGCGCGAGCGCGCGCGCGTCGGCGGCCGGCTCGGTGGTCTGCCAGGCATCGCCGCCCTTCACCGGCACCTGCATGCCGCGCAGGCTCTCCAGCGCGGGCACGAGGTCGAAACGCGTGTGCAGCAGCTCGATGTAGAGCGTGGTGCCGTTCTGGACGATGGCGGTGCGCGGATAGTGCAGTCCGGCGACGCGCTTCAGCTTCTCGACGTAATAGCCGGGCTTCTGCCCCATCTCCTTGAACACCACCATGACGTCGACGTCGGATTCCTTGTCCAGCACGTGCGGCAGGCTGGTGTCGCGGGTGAAGGCGCCGAAGAGCTCGATGCGGCTCACGTCGTAGGCATCGAACTCGGCGCGCAGGCGCGTGAGCAGGGTCTTCAGCGAGACGTTGATGACGCCCTTGTCGGTGGCCGAGAGCGCGGCCTTCCGGGCCACGGCGGCAAGGTGGTCGGCGAGGCTGAGGGAGGTGTTGACCATCCGGAGGACCCTGCGGCCACTGCGCCGCGGCCGGGAGATGCATGGAAAAATCGGGCGCCATAAGTAGCCCCTCGCCCTCCGGCTGTAAAGCGCCAGAGGTCAGAAAGCCGTCAATTGCCGTGAATCTGGCAGGGAATGCCACCTGAACGGAGGGGTTTCCGACACGCGCCGGTACCGCCGTCAACCGCCCCGGGCGCGCACGGCGCACTCCCAGGCGCGGCGGGCCCAGGCGCGCATCTCGTCCGGTGAATCGAAGACCTCGGGCGGTGCGGCGTAATAGCGCAGCGCGACGGTGCGGCCGCGCGATTCATAGGTGAAGGGCGGCAGGTCGCGCGCGCGGAACGCCGCGACACTGTCGTCGTCGGCCTTGAGGTAGAGCTGGTCGTCGACGATGAGCGCGAACATGAGCTCGTCGCGGTAGAGGCCGTAGCCGCCGAACATGCGCTTGGCGCGCACGCGGGCGAACGCTGCCATCTGCTCCACGACGAAATCGGCGAACTCGCGGCTGGCGGTCATCTCTGCTCCCGGCCCTGGCGGCCGCAATGGCCGCGCGGGCCGGGGAATGCCGGAGCATTCTCAGGCCGCGCCGGCCAGCGCGTCCAGCCTGGCCACCTGTGCGAGCGCCTGCGCCACGGCCGCCGTGCGCGCCGCGTCGCCCAGCGCCACGCCTTCGGCGCGGATCACCTCGACGTCGGTGATGCCGATGAAGGACAGCAGCTGGCGCAGGTAGGGCTCCTGGAAATCCGCCGGCGAATTCTCGCCGTAGGCGCCGCCGCGCGCCGACGCGATGATCACGCGCCGCCCGCCGGCCAGGCCGACCGCGCCCTGGTCCGTGTACCGGAACGTGACGCCCGCCTTCAGCACGCGGTCGAACCAGGCGCGCAGCTGCGTCGGGATGGAGAAGTTGTACATGGGCGCACCGATGACGATGGTGTCGGCCGCGAACAGCTCGTCGATCAGCTGCTGCGACAGCGCGGCCTCCTCCGCGGCGCCCAGCACGCCGGCGTCGAGATGCGCGGGCGCGGCGGCGGCGAGGTCGCGATGGGTCACGCGGGCCTGCGGATGCACCTCGCGCAGGCGCTGCACGATGGCGGCGGACAACACGCGCGAGACGGAGTTGGCGCCGAAGAGGCCGGCATCGAGATGGAGAATGTTCTGCATGGCTGTGTCCTCGAATCAGGTTGGCGGGAAGCGATGGACACAGGCTAGGAGCGGCGCGCTCCGCGCACTAGACGGCCAAATGCGAATTGACCGTTCCACGCCGTGGACAATCCGGCCGTGGACAATCCGCCGGCGCGGGCAGAGGCCGCGGTGATGGACTAGCGTTAAAGCCTTGCCTTGTCAGGCATGCCACAGCGCAGGAGGACGTCATGGCCGAGAACCGCAACCCTTCGGGAGCGCCGCAAGGCAACTCCCGTACCGAGGCCCGCCTCGCCGAGGAGCGCGCGCGGGCGCAGCAGGATGCGCGCCAGCGCGCGGCCGACCAGGAAGCGCGCAACCGCAGCAGCGACAGCGACATCGAGCCCGCCGGCAACAACACCCAGGGCGGCACGAAAGGAGGCTTGGCGGACGAGCGCTGACCGGCTTCCGCCCGCGCCGGACGCCGGCGCGGTTTCAGCGGCCGCTGCGCAGCACGCGCACCGGCCCCGCTTCACGCCAGGAAAGACCGTGCCATGCGCGGTCGGGAGGACCCCATGCAGTTCAGTGAATTCCTTGGCCAGGTGCAGCACCGCGCGCAACTGCCCTCCATGGGCCATGCCCTGGCCGCCACGCGCGCCACGCTGGTGACGCTGGGCGAGCGTCTCGCCGGCGGCGAGCCCCACGATCTTGCCGCGCAGCTGCCGAAGGAGATCTCGCACTTCGTCACCGCGGGCGATCCGGCCAGCATGCAACGCGGCGAGCGTTTCGACCTCGCCGAGTTCGTCAACCGCGTCTCGATGCGCGAGGGCGTGGACGAGCCGCGCGCGGCCGGACACGCGCAGGCGGTGCTCAGCGTGCTCAACGATGCGGTCTCGCCGGGCGAGATGGAGCAGGTGCGCAGCCAGCTGCCGGCCGACATCCGCCGCCTGCTCGAAGGCGGCGGCAAGATCGTGCCGGACGGCATTGCGGCCAGCGCCGCCAGCGCCGGCTTCTAGGGCAAGAAAAGGCGCCGGAAAGACGGCCAGGCGGAGCGCGACGCTCCGCCTGCCCTGCGGCTCAGTGCGACTGGCCCGGCTGCGAGATGTCGCGCACGACGCGGCCGGCGGCCTTGCCGCCGAGTTCGCGCGCGAGGTCGGCCTGGGCGACGATGCCGCACAGCGCCCCCTGCGCATCCACCACCGGCACGCGGCGGACCTGGTGTTCCTCCATCTGCGCGCAGATGGCCTGCACGTCGTCGTCGGTCTTCACCGTGTACACCGGCGACGACATCACCTCGCGCGCCGCCATGCGTGTCGGGTCCTGGCCCTTCGCGACGGCACGCAGGCAGATGTCGCGGTCGGTGACGACACCGACGGGGCGGCGCTGCGCATCCACCACCGGGATCTCGCCGCAGTCGCAGTCGGCCATCATCCGCGCGACTTCCTGCAGTGACGCCTCCGGCGCGCAGCTGGCCGGGTTGCTGGTCATGATGTCTTGCACTTGCATGGGCTTTCTCCTTCGTTGCCGGGCCGCGCCTCCGCTGCCGGCAGGCGCCGGCACGGCGACGGGCATGTCCCCAGGGCCGGGGTCGGCCACAACAAGGCATAGCACATCGCCCCGGCTTCGCCCGGCACCGCCGCCCGGCCGGCCCGGCGCCGGGCCTGTCGCCCCGCGGCTGTGCCGGTTTGCGCCTTGTTGTATAGATTGCGTCTGTTCCGCTTTTACCGTCCTGCGCCTGCCCCGAGCCCGAACCGGCATGAACAGTCCCTCCCTGGTCCACCGCCTCGCCCGCATCCTCGCCGGTCCCGCCGCCGCGCCCGGCCAGGACGTGCACGCGCAGGAGGAGGAACGCCGCCGCTTCGGCTTCTTCATCCTGGTCGCGGTCTTCGCGGCGCTGGCCAACGCGCTCAGCTACGGCCTCGCCGGCGGCAGCGCCGTCGCCCTGTTCAGCGCGCTCGGCGGCCTCGCCATGCTCGGCCTCCTCTTCTGGGAACGGCGCGCACCCGATTACTCGCGCATCGCCTCCGGGCACGTGCTGATGACGGCCGTCATCGAAGCCACGCTGTTCATGGACAGCCTGTTCAGCGGCGGCATCCTGTCCTCGGCGAGCTGGTATTTCTGCCTCGTGCCGATGATCACCATCTTCTTCGGCAGCCCGCGCTACACGCTTTACTGGACGGCGCTCGGCATGGGCCTCATGACCCTGCTCTGGCACCTGGTGCCGGCCCCGCCCGCGGCCGTCGACCCGCCGCTGCAGCAACTCATCGCGCACCTCGTGCTGATCGTGGCGACGACGCTGTTCGGCATGACTGCGCGCCTGTTGCACGACGAGCACACCGCGGCGCTGGCCGCCAGCCTCGCCGCCGAGCAGGAGGCCAAGCGCGCCGCCCTGCAGGCCGACCGCGCCAAGAGCGACTTCCTCGCCGTGATGAGCCACGAGATCCGCACGCCGCTGAACGGCATCATCGGCCTCACCGAACTCATGCAGCACGGCCCCTGGGACGAGCACAAGGAACGCTACCTCGAGCTCGTGGCGCACTCGGGCGAGACGCTGCTGCACCTCCTCAACAACCTGCTGGATTTCTCGCGCATCGATGCCGGCGAGCTCGCGCTCGAGGACATCGCCTTCGATCCGGCGCGCGTGGCGCGCCAGGCCCTCGACCTGGTGGAGGAGCAGGCGCACCGCAAGGGCCTGGAGCTGCACTGCGACATCGAGGCGCCGCCGCTGGTACGCGGCGACCCCGGCCGTCTCGGCCAGATCCTGCTCAACCTGCTCGGCAATGCCGTGAAATTCACCGCGCAGGGCCAGGTGACGCTGCGCTGCCGCGCGCAGGCCGGCGCGGACGGCCGCGTCCGCCTCTGCTTCGAGGTCCGCGACAGCGGCATCGGCATCGACGCCGATGCCCAGGCCCGCCTGTTCCGGCCCTTCGTGCAGGCGGAAGCCTCGACCACGCGCCGCTTCGGCGGCACCGGCCTCGGCCTCGCCATCTGCCGGCGCCTCGCCGAGGTCATGGGCGGCGCCATCGGTGTCGAGAGCACGCCGGGAGCCGGCGCCACCTTCCGCGTCGAGCTGCCCTTCCGGCCGGTGGCGCCGGGCACCGTGCAGCCGCAGGAGGAGAAGAGCAGCGCGGTGCGCCCCATCGGCCGCACCCGCGTGCTGCTGGTCGAGGACAACCGTGTCAACCAGACCGTGGCGGCGGCCATGCTGCGCTGCCTCGGCGCCAGCGTGGACATCGCCGACGACGGGGCCACCGCCGTGGCCGCGGTGCGCGAGCACGCCTATGACCTGGTGTTCATGGACTGCCACATGCCGGTCATGGACGGCTTCGCGGCGAGCCGCGCATTGCGCGCGCAGGAAGGCGAGCGCGCGCGCGACCGCCTGCCCATCATCGCCATGACCGCCGCGGTCAGCGACGAAGACCGCCGCCAGTGCCTCGCCGCCGGCATGGACGACTACCTCACCAAGCCGGTACGCATGGAAGACATCGAGCGCGCGCTGGCGCGCTGGCTGCCGCGCCAGTTCCCGGCCGCCGACTGAGCACCGCTGGTATTCCCCTCGGGCCCGTCCGGTCTTTCCCGTCTTGAGTGCGGGCGCATGGCGAGGCAGCCTGCGGTAACCGCAGCAAGAACAGGAGCGCCGCTCCATGGCTTACGGCATCCGCACCACGACACAGGGGCTCGCCCGCCTGCGCGACTGGCGCCAGCTCCTCATCGACGTCATCAACTGGAGTCCGGTGGACCGCGGCATGCTGCCGCTGGTGCTCGGCCTGCCGCACTACCTGCAGATCCTCGGCTGGTTCGCCTACGTGCTGCAGCGCCCCGACCGCGACCGCCTCGTCAACGTCGCCGTCGGCGAGCAGGGCACCGCCGTCATCGGCGGCATGATCGTGCTGACGCTGGCGCTGTTCGGGCTCGGCTTCCACCTGCGCCGGCGCCATCCCGACGTGCTCTGGTACCAGTACGTGACGGTGATCTCCTATGCGCTGTGCATGACCTACTGCAGCTGGCTGATCGGCACGCAGACCTTCGTTACCGGCGCGGTGATGCTGGGCGGACCGGTGGCCGGCTTCATCCTGCTCGACCGCAAGCCGGTGCTGATCGCCTTCCTCGGTGCGCTGGGCGCCTCCATCGTGCTGTCGATGGCGAGCGCGCTGGGCCATCTCTCCTACGCGCCCCTGGTCGTGTCGCCGGTGGATACGGACTCCGCGCTGTTCTGGGCGGTGTCCTCGTATTTCCTCGCCATCATCCCCATCGTCGCGCTGATCGTGATGGCCGACCGCGCCATCTTCGCCTGGCGCGAGCGCGAGGCCGGCATCCACGCCATGAGCCGCACCGACCCGCTCACCGGCATCCACAACCGGCGCAGCATCCTGGAGCTGCTGGAGAAGGAGATCGCACGCACGAAGCGGCACGGCCCGCCGCTCTCCGTCGTCATCCTCGACCTCGACCACTTCAAGAAGATCAACGACACCTGGGGCCATCCCACCGGCGACCGCGTGCTGCAAGCCGCCTCGGCACTGCTGCAAGCCACCATCCGCCAGTGCGACGCCATCGGCCGCTACGGCGGCGAGGAATTCCTGCTGCTCCTGCCCGACACCACGCTGGAAGGCGCGCGCGTGCTCGCCGAGCGCTGCCGCGAAAAACTCGCGGAAGTGAAGATGACGGCCGACAGCGGCGAGGAGTTCGGCATCAGCGGCAGCTTCGGCCTCGCCTGCAACGAGCAGTACTTCGAATTCGAGGCCGGCGTGCTCATCAAGGCCGCCGACGAGGCGCTCTACCGCGCCAAGGCCGGCGGCCGCAACCGCGTCGAGGCCGTCGCGCCACCGCCGCCGGGAAACGCGTGACGCTGTCACCGGGCGCGAAGTGTCGTCGCCCGATGAAAAAAGGGCCGGCGTATCGCACGCCGGCCCTTTTGCATCTGCACGCTGAACGTCGCCGCAGGGTCCGCAGCTCACGCCTTCTTCACGAACTCCGATTTCAGGCCCATCTGGCCGATGCCTTCTATGCGGCAGTCGATGTCGTGGTCGCCCTCGACGAGGCGGATGTTCTTCACCTTGGTGCCGACCTTCACCACCATCGACGAGCCCTTGACCTTGAGATCCTTGATGACAGTGACGCTGTCGCCGTCGCATAACTCGTTGCCGTTGGCGTCGCGCACCACGCGCGCCGTCTCTCCGCTTGCCGCGGCGGCCGCCTGCTGCTGCGGCCATTCGTGCGCGCATTCGGGACAGACGAACAGCGCGCCGTCTTCATAGGTGTAGGCGGAACCGCACTGCGGACAGG
>JAJNDL010000194.1 GCA_021156385.1 Moraxellaceae bacterium
CCCAGGGAGATTTTCATGGTGTCACTTCCAGGGGCGGTGGTAGGCGCCCAGGGTGTGCTGCTGGCCCTCGGCGACCTGGTCGAGGCTGGCCATCCAGGCACGCTTGGGTGAATAACGATGCGGGCTGGCCAGGCAGTTGTCGATGGCTTCGCGCCACACGCGCGTCACCTGCGCCACATAGGCGGGGCTGCGCTGGCGGCCCTCGATCTTTACGGCAGCGACGCCCAGCTTCATCAGCTGCGGCAGCAGTTCGAGCGTGTTCAGGCTGGTCGGCTCCTCGACGGCGTAATAGCTCTTCTCCTGGCCGACGTCGAAGCGGCCCTTGCAAAGGGTTGGGTAGCCGGCGTTCTCGCCGTCGGCGTAGCGGTCGATCAGCACGCCGTTCAGGCGCGACTCCAACCCCTGCGGCGTCTGCTGCCAGCGCACGGCCTTCGCGGGCGAGCACACACCGGAGGTGTTGGGCGATTCCCCAGTGACGTAGGACGACAGCGAACAGCGGCCCTCCACCATTACGCACAGGCTGCCGAAACCGAAGACTTCGATCTCCACCTTGGCTTTGTCGATCACCTGCTTGACCTGTTCCATCGACAGCACGCGTGGCAGCACCGCACGCACCACACCGAACTGCTCGTGATAGAAATTGATGGCGTCGTAGTTGGTGGCCGAGCCCTGCACCGACAGGTGCAGGCGCAACTGCGGATGAACCTTGGCCGCGTATTGCATCAGGCCCGGGTCGGCCAGGATCACGGCATCGACACCCAGGTCCACCGCCTTGTCCATCGCGCCCTGCCAGAGCTGCGGGTTGGCGGCCTGCGGATAGGTGTTGAGCGCCATGAAGACTCGCGCGCCGCGCTGGTGCGCGTAAGCCACGCCGTTGGCGATCGCCTTGTCGTCGAAGTTCAGGCCGGCGAAGTTGCGTGCGTTGGTAGCGTCGCGCAGGCCCAGGTAGACGCAGTTGGCGCCGTTGTCCACGGCAGCCTTGAGCGCCGGCAGGCTGCCCGCAGGGCAGACGAGTTCCGGCGCTGTGAGGCCGGCTTCGGGATTGGAAGTATTCACAGCACCCGACGTTACGGCAGAGGGCGAGGGTTGTTACTGATCCTGGTCAACAACTCAGGCTGCCAAAGCCCTGCAGGCTGCGCGGCTATAGGGTGGGCAGCGGCTTAGGGTAGAGCGTATTGAGCAACCTCATGGCGATGGTTTCCAACTCACGCGCCAGGGCGGCGACCTGCTCCGGCTCCGGCTGCGCGCGAGCGGCGGTCCAAAACGGCGCGAGCGAGGTGTTGTGCGCCTGCACGGCGGCAACCACCTCGGCCTTCCAGAACGGACGGATCTCGCTGCCCGCCTCCAGCGCCGACCGGCCGTGATGCGCGGCGGCAAGATAGCGCAACAGGCCTGCCTCGACCAACGCCTGCATCATCTCGTCGCTCAGTTGCACCAGCGTGGCACCGCCCGGCGTGGATCGGTTCTTCAGGGCCGCGCCGATAAAAGCAGCGCTGGCGCCGACCAGGGCCCCCAGTGCGGTTGCCGCGCCCAGCGTCAAGCCACCGGCCAGCAAGTCCACCGACGCGCCCGTAGCCGCGCCGCCGGCGGCGCCCGCCATGGCAGCCTGCGGGGCGTCGATCGGCTGGTGCACCACGAATTTCTGTTCGAGACCCTCCTCCAGCTCATCCGCCATGGAGTCGTCGATGCCGTGCAGGTCGCGCAGCGTCGCGAACATGTCCGCGGCCGAGCGGCCCAGCCTTTCCACGACGTGCTGCACCGCGCCCTGCCGGGCCAGCGCCTGTGCCTGCCGCTCACCGGAGACGACCAGGCTCCTCATCGACAGCGTGCCGCCGGGCAGTTCCTCCACTTGGCGCGCGGCGAAGATCAAGTGCTCGGCCACGGCCTGCATCGAACGCCCGAAGCGTGCACCATTGCGAGCGTGCCAGGCTGCCGCGATGCGCTCGAATCCCGGCCCCAGGGCCTCTGGCAGCGTTCGGCGGATGGCGTCGAGCAACACACCTTCCTGCACCCAGCAGCGGGCGAATGAGTCGAATGAAAGCACACGGGCAACCAGCGGAAACGCACGCGCATGCCGCTCCCCTCTTGCCACGAGGCCGGGCGGATCGGCCTCGGGGCCCGCCGGCCGGTGAACGAGCAGCAGCACCGGCTTGCCCAGCCATTCCAGCGTGGCACGCGCCTCCTCGAGATCCGCGGCCGCGCCGGCCACGTGCAGGACCACATGGCACTCCTCACGCGCGGCATCCAGACGGCCGTCACCGGAGCGCGGGGCACGCCCGCCAGCCTCGCCTCGCGCGAAATTCATCAGACGCTGCAGCCACCCCGGCTCGGCCTGCGCCGGGCCGGCGGCGGGTGGCGCAATGTCGGCAGGCAACTCCACGAAACTGAGTCTGTCGCCGGCCGGCGAGCTGATGAGTTGACCCGCCACCTCCTGCTCCTGAACCAGCACGTGCATCAGCGCGGCTCTGTCCTCGGGCCGGTGCGTCACGATGCCCAGCTTGACCTGCGCGGGATGCAGCAGCGAGACGATGCGCTGGAAGTACGGCGCGCGCAGATCGAGCCGCACGTTGCGCGCGAGCAGCTTCGCGCGCGCGAGGGCCACGCCCGCCAGCACGGCGCGGGGCACCATGACCACCAGCGACAGCAAGGCCACGTACATCCAGACCCAGCGCGGCTCCACCTGGCCTGCGCTCGAGGGGCCAAGCTGCAGCCGGGCGATTTCCTGCACGGAGAAGCCGTCAAAGGGCAGCAGCCACACGACGGGCCACAACAGCACGCTGAGGATGGCATGCACCTGCCGGGCGTCGAGGAAGGTGCTTTCCCAACCGACGCGGTACTCGACCACCAGGCCTTGCACCAGCAGGGAAGCCGCCACGCCGGCGGCCCAGCCCAACGCAGCCAGGTGCAGCAGCGCCTTCCAGCGCTGCACCTGCAGCGAGGCCGTCGCGGCATTCCACAGCAAGTGGAATTGCGCTGTCACGTCGGCACGCAATCGGCCAGACCGGCTGCGCCACCCTGCGGCGGACCAGCGGCGCAGCCCACTCAGCACCGGATTTACACGGCCGCGCCGAGGCAGCAGCCCGCCCGCAACCATGAACAGGTACACCGCCACGTTCCACAGAATGATTGCCAGCAGTGGCAGCGACAACAGATCCACGCGGTGCGGGTCGGCGATCCTCTCGGTGAGCGCGCCCAGCAGCATCGTGCCCACTGGAACGGCGACCATGAGGCCACTGCGCCAGGGAGAAGCAGCCTGCAGCGATGCGACCGCCTGGTGGCGCCCGCCCACGATGGACAGCACGCGCTGTGCCCGAAGGTCGAGAAAATCGTCGGCAGGTACCTCCGCGGCTCGCGCGGCTGATCGGGCGGCTTCCCGGGCTTGCTGGTCGATGAGCTCGCGTTCTACCTCGCTCACGAGCTTACCTTGGCTGTCGGCGGTCTCGATGGCCTGCGCGAGCACCACGCGCCGTGCCGACGTTTCGGTCAAGCTCATCGAGCAAGTGGCAGTGTTTGCATGCCAGCATTATGGTTTGTCATGCCGGACTTGATCCGGCATCCATGGTGGCACGCCACGATGGATTGCGGGTCGAGCCCGCAATGACAGCAATACCTAACGGGGCCTGCGCGAGCTCTTGACACCCGGCCGCGGTGGCAAGCCCGTGTGCTGGGTCAGGATGCGTCCCGGCGCGGGCTTGCCGGGCGTCGGCGTCGAGTTCTTGCGCCGTGCGCTCTGGTAGCTGCCGTCGGTGATCGGCTGGTAAGCCGGGATCAACTGGTGCTTGCCGCTGCCGATCAGGTCGGCCCGGCCCATCGCCTTGAGTGCTTCGCGCAGGACCGGCCAGTTGTTGGCGTCGTGGTAGCGCAGGAAGGCCTTGTGCAGCCGCCGCCGGCGCTCGCCGCGCACGATGTCCACGCTCTCGCTGTCGCGCGTGATCTTGCGCAGCGGGTTCTTGCTGGTGTGGTACATCGCCGTGGCCGTGGCCATGGGGCTGGGATAGAAGGTCTGCACCTGGTCGGCGCGAAAGCCGTTCTTCTTGAGCCACAGCGCGAGGTTCATCATGTCCTCGTCGCTGGTGCCCGGGTGCGCGGCGATGAAGTACGGGATGAGGTACTGCTTCTTGCCGGCCTCGGCGCTGAACTT
>JAJNDL010000195.1 GCA_021156385.1 Moraxellaceae bacterium
CCGCCCAGCACGAGGTCGAAGGGCAGGAGGATGCCGAGGTCGTCCAGCAGGGCACGGGCCGGCTCGAAGGGCTTGTTGGTGACGCAGGCGAGGCGGATGCCGGCCTGGCGACAGGCCGTGAGCAGTTCGGCCGCGCCGGGATACAACGCGCTGCGGCTGGACACGTCCTCCTGGTAACGCGCCATGAAGCGCTCCAGCAGGTGCGCATGCAGGTGTTCGTCATCCTCGGCCGCCTGGCCCAGGTGTCCCAGCGCGCAATGCACCAGCCGGGAGGCACCGCGGCCGACCCAGAGCCGCACCTGCGTCTCGCTGACCTGCGCCAGGGCGAGGTCGTCCAGCGCCCGGTTGAGGGCGACGGCGATGTCGCCGGCGGAATCGACCAGCGTGCCGTCGAGATCGAACATCACGAGGCGGGGCTGGAAACCGAGAACGGAAAACAAGGCCATGAAAACTTCCTTACACGCAGCAACGGCTTCAATAATCGGGCTGCCAGGTTAGAGGCGCCCGGCCCCGAACCGGCGAGTCGGCAGTGCCCCGCCCGAAGCGCCTCCTGCGGGAATGCGCTGCAACGATGATCAATCCGCCGCCTGCGCCAGCTCCGCACGCATCTGGCGGATGACCTCGGCATAGTCCGGCGCGTTGAAGATGGCGGAACCGGCCACGAAGGTATCAGCGCCGGCCGCGGCGATCTCGCGGATGTTCTTCACGCCGACGCCGCCATCCACCTCCAGGCGGATGGGCAGGCCGGACGCCCCGATCTTCTCGCGCGCCTGCGTGAGCTTCGGCAGCGTCGCCGGGATGAATGACTGGCCGCCGAAGCCCGGGTTCACGCTCATGAGCAGCACCATGTCGAGCTTGTCCATGACATGGTCCATGTGGTGCAGCGGGGTCGCCGGGTTGAACACCAGGCCGGCCTTGCAGCCTCCGGAGCGGATCAGCTGCAGCGAGCGGTCGATGTGCTCCGACGCTTCGGGATGGAAGGTGATGTAGGTGGCGCCAGCCTCGATGAAGTCGCCGATGATGCGGTCCACCGGCCTCACCATCAGGTGCACGTCGATGGGTGCGGTCACGCCGTACTTGCGCAGTGCCTTGCAGACCATGGGACCGATGGTGAGGTTGGGCACGTAGTGATTGTCCATGACGTCGAAGTGCACGATGTCGGCACCGGCGGCCAGCACCCTGTCCACCTCCTCGCCGAGGCGCGCGAAATCCGCGGAGAGAATGGAAGGTGCAATCTGAAAATCACGCATGTCTTTCCCCTTGTGCCGCCTGCAGGGCGGCGGTGGCCGTAGCCACTCTCATTGATCGAATTGTTCAGAGCGTGCCGCTGCGGATCTGGCCGTCCAGTTCGGCCAGGCGCTCCGGCGTGCCCACGTCGACCCAGGGCCCGGCAAAATATTCGCCGGTCACCTGTTCGCGCGTGATCGCCTCGCGCAGCAATGGCGCCAGCGGCCGCTTGCCCTCCGCCAGGCCGGCGAAAAGCTGCGGATGCAGCACCGACACGCCGGCAAAGGTGAGGCGCGGCTCGCCATCGTTGCGCACCGTACATTCCACGCCAGCGAAGATGCGCCCCTGCAGGGCGAAGTCGCCCTTGCCGTTGTGCGCCGGATTGCTGACCAGCACGAGATGCGCCAGCCTTTCCATGTGCGCATAACTCGTGCGCAGGTGCGCGAAGTCATAGCGCAGCCAGATGTCGCCGTTCACCACCAGGAAGGGCGTATTGCCGAGCAGCGGCAGCGCCTTGACCAGGCCACCCGCGGTTTCCAGCGGCTCGCCCTCGTGCGACCAGGTAATCTTGGCGCCGAAGGCCGCGCCATCGCCCAGCGCCTTGGCCAGCTTCTCGCCCAGCCAGGCCGTGTTGATGACGAGTTCGGTAAAGCCGGCCCGCACCAGGTTCTCGATATGCCACACGATCAGCGGCTTGCCGCCGACCTCGAGCAGCGGCTTGGGCGTGTGGTCGGTGAGGGGCCGCATGCGGGTGCCGAGGCCCGCCGCCAGAATCATCGCTTTCATGCCCTGCAATCTCCCTGCACTTGCATCTGTCCGTTGCGCTTCAGGCCAGCCAGCGGCCGAGCAGTGCCGCCGCGTCGGGTTTCTTCTGCAGATAGGCCGGCAGGATCACGCCGCGCAGCAGTCGCGACAGGGCACGCAGCTCCGGATAAGGCTCGATCTCCGCCAGCAGGTAGTTGAAGACGCATGGAATGTCCTCGAGATAGCCGTGCTTGCCGTCGCGGATGCTGAGGCGCGCAAAGATGCCCACCACCTTCAGGTGCCGCTGCGCGCCCATCCAGTCGAACCAGCGCAGGAACTCCGCGTCGTCCACTCCGGCCGGGAGGTGCCCGGCTTCGCGCAGCATGGCGGCGAACTGGCGCACCCAGCGCTCGACGTCGGCCTGCGGCCACACCACGTAGGCATCGCGCAGCAGTGAGACGAGGTCATAAGTGATGGGCCCCGTCACCGCATCCTGGAAATCGATGACGCCGATCTCGCCGTTGCCGAGCAGCATCAGGTTGCGTGAATGATAGTCGCGGTGCACGAAAACCTGCGGCTGGGCCAGGACGTCGTCGGCAATCAGCGCGAAGGCGTTGACCAGCACCGCCTGTTGCCCGGTATCGAGCTCGAGGCCGAGGTAGCGCGGCACGAACCAGTCGCGCAGCAGCGACATTTCATCCATCAGGCGCTGGCGGTCGTAGGGCGGCAGGGCGTAGCCCGGCACTTCATCACACGCCAGCACATGCAGCAGTGTCTGCATGGCGCGCGTATAGAGAGCGTCAACCGTCGTTGCCTCGAGCTTCGGGCGCAGCAGCGTATCGCCGAAGTCCTCGAGCAGCATGAAGCCCAGATCGAAATCCGCCGCCAGCACCTCGGGCACATGCACGCCATGGGCGCGCAAGGCGCGGGCGATGGCGACGAAGGGGTGGGAATTTTCCTTGTCGGGCGGCGCATCCACGCCGATCAGGGAGCCTTGCGCGAGCGGCAGGCGGAAATAGCGCCGGAAACTGGCATCGCCGGAGACCGTGACAAGGTCGCCGGCCGGCTTGAGGTCGGCGCGCTCGCGGGCCAGCCACTCGACTGCCCAGACCTGCAACTGCTGCGCCCGCTGATCCACACCGTGCATTACAAAATCCTCTGGCCGTGAAAACGCGAGGCGCCTATTATCCGGCAACTTTGCGTATCTACCAGCCGCATTTTGCTCATGCCCTCTCCGACCCTGTTTCCCCGTCCGGCTGGCAGGCCCCCGAGAGGTCGGAGCGACTCCGCGGTGTCGGCGTCGCCGCATGGCGCCCGCAGCCATTCCGCCAGTACGGCCCTGCCCTCCCCCACGAACTCCGGCGTCCGGCTGTCCGGTTTCGCCTTCTGCGCCCTGTTGCTGGCCGGGCCGGCCGGAGCTGCCGAGACGACCACCACCCCCGAGGGCGGCAAGGCGCTTTCCGGCTGGGCCACGCGTGCCGAGCTTGAAACCCTGCCTTCGACAGACCGGCCACGCCTCGACCCGACCTGTCCCGGTGTCTGGATCACGCCCATTCCGGTCACTGCCCAGGTCGGCGATCCCGAACTCAGCGACCTGAAGGTCGAGGCCGAGGACGTGCACTACGACGCCAGCGGCACCTCCACCCTCAAGGGGCGCGTCAGCATCGAGCAGCCCGGCCGCCGCATCGAGGCCGACGAGGTCGAGCTGACGCAGAACCAGGACGAGGGCCGCTTCACCGGCAACATCCTGCTGGCATCGCCCGGCCTGCTGCTCACCGGCGATCAGGCCGAGTACGACTTCCGTACGCAGCGCGCGCGCATCCGCCGCACCGAGTTCGTCTCCAGCGCCATCAATGCGCACGGTCGCGCCGACGAGATCCGCAGCGACGAATCCGGCGTCCTGACCATCGCCCGCGGCGTCTACTCCACCTGTCCGCCCGACGACCGCACCTGGTCCTTCGAGGCGCGCAACATCCGCCTCGACCAGGGCAGGGGCCGCGGCGAAGTGCGCAATGCCGTGCTCAACATCAAGGACGTGCCGGTCCTGTACTTTCCCTATTTCAATTTCCCGATCGACGACCGCCGCCAGACCGGCATCCTGATCCCGCGCTTCGGCACCACCAACGACGGCGGCTTCGACCTCGCCCTGCCCGTC
>JAJNDL010000196.1 GCA_021156385.1 Moraxellaceae bacterium
GGCCTGCGCCCAGTGCAGGGCGCGCTGGTTGTCGGGAAGGCGCGTGAGGTCGCCGCGATAGGTCTTCACTTCCTCCAGCAGGCCGCGCGCCGGATCGAAGCCGTCGCAGCGGCCGCGCAACTGCAGCACGCCGAATTCCGCGCGCAGTGCGCGCTCCGCCTGGTAGCCCTCGCCGCGGCGCGCGGCAACGATGCGATGGCCTTCGATGCCTTCCTGCGCGGTCGGTGCCGGCGTGAAGCGCAGGTCGAGGTCGCCGGTCTTGGCGGTGAATGCGCAGAGTTCGCGCACGGCGATGGCGAAAGTCATGGTCGGGAGGCGGCGTGCAGGGGCCCGCGGGCAGGCGCTGCCGCCGGCCGGTGGAGCGCCGCGAGGGCAACGGCCTTCGCTCCGGAAAACGGCACGGGCTGTCGCGCCGGCAGCGCGGTCGACCGGCCGGCCCGCGCAACAGGCAGACCGGGCCGCGAGACTGGCCCGCTGCCGGCTGGCGGGAGCTTCCGGGCAGCGGCATCATCCCCGCCGATCAGCAACTCCCTTCCTGCCGTGAGATCGCCATGAGCCAGTTCGCCCCGCTCCGCCTCGCCGTGAAAGCCCTCGATATCGCCGCGTCGCACCTGCCCGCCCGCCTGGTCCGCGCTCCCGCCAGCGATACCGGCGCCACCCTTTCGCCGCTGCTGCACTGGATGTTCCATCTGCGCCACCTCAAGAACGGCAGCGCCAACCTCGGCGCCGCGACGCCGGCGCAGGCGCGCCGCCAGTTGCGCGCCGACGTGCTGCCGCTCAGCCGCGGCTATGCCGTGCGCGAAGTGCGCGAGCTCACCATTCCCGGCCCGGCCGGTGCCCTGCAGGCGCGGCACTACCGGCCGGCGGCGGCAGGCGAGCTGCCGGTGCTGCTGGTCTTCCTGCACGGTGGCGGCTGGGTGACCGGCGATCTCGACACCCACGACGATGTCTGCCGCCTGCTCTGCCGCGAAGCCGGCATGCAGGTGCTCGCGGTGGACTACCGCCTTGCGCCCGAGCATCCCTTTCCGGCGCCCGTGGACGATGCCGAGGCGGCGGTGCGCTGGGCGCAGGAGAATGCCGCGCGGTTCGGCGTCGCGCCCACGGCCATCGCGGTGGGCGGCGACAGCGCCGGCGGCAATCTCGCCACGGTCACCGCGCAGCGCCTGGCCGCCACGGGCAGCGCGCTGCTCGCGCAGTTGCTGATCTATCCCGCCACGGATTTCTCCACGCCGCGCGACTCGCAGCGCCGCTTCGGCACGGGGTTCATCCTGAGCCAAGCCGACCGCGACTGGTTCGAGCACCACTACCTCGGCGGCAACGCCGACCTGAAGCGCCACGTGCAGGCGTCGCCGCTGCTCAACGCGCAGCCCGGCGTGCTGGCGCCGGCGCTGGTCGTCACCTCCGGCTTCGACATCCTGCGCGACGAAGGCGAGGCCTACGCGCAGCACCTGCAGGCCACCGGCACGCTGGTGGAGCATGTCCGCTGCGAGCACCTCGGCCACGGCTTCATCAACCTGGCGGGCGCGCACCGCGATTCCGAACTCGCCACGATCCGCATCGCGCGGCAGTGGCGCCGGCTGTGCAACCGCGCACTGGCGCTGGGCACGACAGCGGCCGTGGCCCCCGCGACCGAGACGGTGAAGGGCGACGCCAAGCCCGCGGCCGCGAAGAAAGCCCGCGCCGCGGCACCGAAAAAGGCCAAGGCCACACCCGCGCCCAACGCGGCCGGCAACAGCCAGCCTGCGGCCGCGACCGGCGCGGTAAAACCGAAGCGGGTAAAGAAGTCGACGTCGGCCTGAGCCAGGCCCGGCTTGCGCCCGATCGCGCACGTGACTTCCAGGCACGCGCAGGCCGGCCGGGGACGGCTGCCTTTCCTCATGAGCGGGCAGCCGGCCCTTTGTCAGGGGCGGCGTCACGTCGCGCTGCATGACGTTGCCGCTTCCGCCCAGGTCACGTGCGAGACGGCAACGGGAATGCCGTGGCGCGCGCAGTAGTCCAGCCAGCGGATCTGGTTGTCCTGCAGGCGGTCCCCCGGGCCTTTCACCTCCAGCATGAGATAGCGCTGCTCGGCCGGCCAGAAGCGGATGAGGTCGGGGAAGCCGGAGCGGTTGTTCCGGATGTCGGCGAGCAAACGCGTGAAGAGCGCACGCAGGTGCGCGGGCGGAATGCAGTCCAGCGCGAGAGTGAGCAGGTCTTCGTCCAGCGCGTCCCAGAACACGAAGGGCGATTGCGTGCCGTGTTTCTCGCGGAAGGTGGCGAGCATGGCGTCGCGGTGCGTGCCCGTCTCCAGCCGCTGCAGGCAGGCCGCGAACTCCGTGGCGCGCCGGGCGTGGAAGTCGGCGTGGTGCAGGTCGGCGGGGCCGTAGTGGAAGGCGTGGAAGAAGGCGCCGGGAACGGGCGCGAACACGGCCTCCCAGCAGAGCAGCCCGAACAGCGAGTTGATCAGCGCGTTCTCGACGTAGAACACCGGCGCGTCGTCGGCATGCAGGTGCGCGCGCACGCACCATTCCACGGACCAGCCGTCGACCGGCGCCAGCGTGAAATCCAGGCGCGGCGGCGCGATCAGCGGCGCGGCCGGCGCCTTCGCCAGCCCCAGCTTGCGGCGCAGGCGCGGCAGGAGGCGCGCGAGCTGCTGCAGTTCCTCCTCGCGTGGCGCCGCGGTGAAAAAGCGGTCGGTGCCACTTCCTCCGGTCTCATTCTCCGCGCAGGGAAAAAGGACGCCGCCTCCTTCTCCGCCGGCGTCGTGCAGTCCGGTCTGCAGCGCGCTGGCCAGCCGGAACGCTGCCTCGATCTTTCCGTCCTGTTCCAGCACGCGGATGGCGCGCAACCGCGCCTCGGGCGCGCAGCTCATGCGATAGGCCGCGAAGGCGCCCGGCCAGTCCCTTTCCCGCTCGCGTTCCTGGCCGATGGCGAAGAGCAGCCGGCCGCGGCGCTCCTCCAGCCAGGCGTTGGCGCAGGGCGCGGTGGGAAGGTCGGCGAGCACGTCGGCCGTGGCGGCGCCGGCTTCCAGCCGCTCGCGGCAGTGCCAGAGGTGCAGGTAGGCGTCGACGTCGGCGCGCTGCGCGAAGGCCCGCGAGGCCGTGGAGAGCTCCACCGCCTCGTACTTCAGCAGGCCGAGTTCGGTCAGCACGAACTCGGACCAGTCCTGGTGCAGGTTGCCGAAGAACATGAGGCGCAGGCGATCGTAGACGTCGGTATGCAGGAGCCGGCAGATCGTGTCCCCGAAGGCCGCGCTCCAGCGTGCCAGCGGCTGCGCGTCCGGAAAGCGGCCCTGCAGGTGGGCGAGCAGTGCGTCCTTGCGCGCATTGCGCGGCAGGTCGGCCAGCGCGGTGCCGAACACGGCCTGCAGCTCGTCCTTGCGCAACAGGCCGCAGAGCTCGTCCAGCGCGAGCGGCGGCGCGGCGTCGATCAGCTCCTGCTGCGCGAGCAGCGCGAGCGGTCCGGCGAGGTCGCCGATCTCGGCGTAGTCGAGCCGGCTGCGGCGGAAGAGGTCGCCCTTGCGCATGACCATGCGCACGAGCAGCGCCTGGGCGGCGCGGGGCAGGGCGTGGAAGCGGGCGATGAGCCCGCGTTCGCGGGCATCCAGCAGGTCCTGGTGGCGGGTGCCGACCCAGGCCAGCACGTGCCGGAAGTTCTCGAGGTAGTAGAAGGGATCGGGAAGGACAGCCGCCATGGGGTGGGTTGCGGGGCTCTCCCGTCAGGCCGCCGAGGCCGAGGGCGGCGTGCGCGGCTGCAGGTCGGCGGCGCCGGCGAGCGTCCGCGCCGCTTCCAGCAGCTCGATGCCGGACAGCTCCGGCAGGCGCACGGCCGCCAGGGCGGTGAACTGGACCTCGTACACGTCGTCCTGCTCCAGGCGCCAGGAACTGATCACGGGCGAGATGGCGGTCCCGAGCGGGGTGCTGGAGCGGATGAAGATGCCCTTGAGTTCGCCGAGCAGCGCAACGATGCGGTGGCGGGAAGCCGGGTCGGTGGCCTTGATGTAGTGGACGAATCTGCGGTTCATGGCGTCTCTCTGCACTGTACAAAGGTATAGTACTTTGGAGTGGGGCGAAGCTCAAACGCCCCGTGCAGAAATCCCGTCCCGGGGTGTGCTCCTGGTGGCCGGCCGGCCTTTCCGGCCGC
>JAJNDL010000197.1 GCA_021156385.1 Moraxellaceae bacterium
GCGTCTGTGCATCTTTCAGCACCGGAACGAAGAGGCCCTGCGGCGTATCGACGGCGATGCCGACATGCACTGCCTCGTGCAGGCGGCGCAGCTGCCGGCCGCCGTCGTACCAGGCATTCAGCGCCGGCTCGGCGCGTGCCGCGGCCACGAGGGCGCGGACCAGGCGCGCCGTGAGTTCGCGGCGGTCCGCGAAGGCGATTTCGGCTTCGTCCGTGATCGTGACCAGCGCCACCTCGCGCCGGGCCCGCGCCATGGTCTCCGCCATGGCGCGGCGCACGAGGTCCAGCGGTTCGCCGCCCTCGAACAGCGGCGGCGGTGGCGCTCCGCGCGCTGCCCGGCGCTCCCGCGACTGCTGCAGGCTGGCCTCGGTGTGGCGGTGGCGGCCGATCACGAAGCTCTCCTGGCGCACGCCCTGGTCGCGGGCCAGCGTGCCCACCACGCTGCCGCTGTCGGCGCGGGGACCGGCGGCCGCGTCGCCGTCGTCGAACTCCACCAGCGGCGCCGCGGTCGGCACGGTGTCGCCGGGCGCGGCCAGCAGCGCGCGGATCGTGCCGGCCTGCGGCGCGGGAATGTCGACGACGGCCTTGGCGGTTTCCACCGACACCAGCGGCTGGCCGTCGGCCACCGTGTCGCCGGGGGCGACATGCCATTCCACGATGCGGGCCTCGGCCAGGCCCTCGCCCAGGTCGGGCAGGCGGAACAGGCTCATGCATCCTCCATGACGGCGCGCACGGCCGCGATGACGTCGGCGGTGTCCGGCAGGTAGAGCGGCTCCAGCTTCAGGTAGGGCACGATCACGTCGGGCGCCGCCACGCGCCGGAGCGGCGCGATCAGTTCAAGGCCCGACTCGGCGATGCGTGCCGCGATCTCGGCGCCGAAGCCGCCGCTGCGGCAGGCCTCGTGCACGATCACGCAGCGGCCGGTGGCGGCCACGGAGTCGAGGATGGTGGCCATGTCGAGCGGACGCAGGCTGGCGACGTCGATGACCTCGCAGGAGATACCGCCACGCTCGAGCTCTGCCGCCGCATTCAGGCAGTCCTGCACCATGGCGCCCCAGCTCACCAGCGTCACGTCGCGGCCTTCGCGCCAGGTCAGGCAGCGGCCCAGCGGCAGCGCCTCGCCATTGTCCGTCACTTCTTCCTTCACGCTGCGGTAGAGCCGCTCGGGCTCCAGCACGATGACGGGGTCGGGATCGCGGATTGCGGCCAGCAGCAAGCCGTAGGCGGTACGCGGCGACGACACCGCCACGACCTTGAGGCCCGGGATGTGCGCAAGCAGCGCCTCCGTGCTTTCCGAATGATGCTCCGGTGCGTGGATGCCGCCGCCGAAAGGCACGCGTACGGTGAGCGGGCAGGTGAGGCGGCCGCGCGTGCGATTGCGCAGGCGCGCGGCATGCGAGATCAGGTGCTCGAGCGCGGCGTAGATGAAGCCGAAGAACTGGATTTCCGCGACGGGACGCAGGCCCTGCGCGGCCATGCCGACGGAGATGCCGGCGATGAGGTTCTCTGCCAGCGGCGTGTCGAGCACGCGGCGCGGGCCGAACTGCTCGCGCAGGCCGACCGTGGCGCGGAACACGCCGCCGTTGCGGCCGACGTCCTCGCCGAGCACGACGACGTTCTCGTCCTCGCGCAGGGCGCGGGCGAGGGCGAGGTCGACGGCTTCGACGAGGGTGATGAGCATGGTCGTGTCGTTCTCCGTGTTTTTATGCCGAACCCCGGGAGCGGCTGCTCCCTATTCCCCGCCTCTGCCGGAAGGCGCGGGCGCAGTTGGCGCGGAAGAAGTCTGCTCCCGCTTCTCCACAAGGGCTGCGCGCTGTTCCAGCAATTCCTCCGGCAGTTCCGCGAACAGGTAATCGAACATGTCGGTCGGCGGTGCCGCCGGCGTCGCCAGGTACTCCGCGATCGCCGCCTCGATCACCTCGCCCTGCCCGCGCTGCAGTGCCGCCTCGTCCTCCTCGCTCCAGCCGGCCTCGCGCTCCAGCAGCGCGCGCAGGCGGCGCAGGGGTTCGCGGCCCTGCGCGGCATCGCGCTGGGCGGCGTCGGCGTAGCGGCTCATGTCGTCGGCGGTGGTGTGGTCGCAGAGGCGGTAGGTGATGGCCTCGATCAGCGTCGGCCCCTTGCCGGCGCGGGCGCGGGCCAGGGCTTCGCCCACGACCGCGTGCATGGCCAGCACGTCGTTGCCGTCGACGCGCACGCCGGGGATGCCGGCCGCCATCGCCTTCTGCGCCAGCGTGCGACAGGCAGTCTGCGCCGAGAGCGGCACCGAGATCGCCCACTGGTTGTTGTTGATCACCACCACCAGCGGCAGGTGCCAGACGCCGGCCAGGTTGAGCGCCTCGTAGAAGTCGCCGCGCGAGGTGCCGCCGTCGCCGATGGTGGCGAGCACGGCGCGTTTCTGCTGGCGCAGCTTGATGGCGGTGGCAATGCCGGCCGCGTGCGGGATCTGCGTGGCGATGGGCACGCAGTCGGGCAGGTCCTCGCGCGGACCGGCGAAATCCGAGCCGCGCTCGTCGCCGCCCCAGTAGCGCAGGATCTCGACCATGCGCACGCCGCGCAGCAGCTGCGCCGCCTGGTCGCGGTAGTAGGGGGCGAGCACGTCGTCGGCCTGCATGGCGAGGCCGATCGCCGTGGAGAGGGCCTCCTGCCCCAGGCAGGAGGCATAGGTGCCGAGCCGCCCGGTGCGCTGCAACTGGTAGATGCGTTCGTCGAAGCGGCGCACGAGGCGCATGTGGGCGTAGGCGCGGCGCCAGAGCGCGGGATCGCGCCCGGCCGCCGGAGTATGCGGAGCCAGCTGCCCGTCGGCATCGAGCAGGCAGTGCACCGGCAGGTCGATCGCTGTGTCGCGGACAAAGGTCATGTCCCTTGCTCGCCGGGCTGGGTGATGTCGTCAGTTTAGCTCCGCACTTTGCGTCGCGCGGAACATGGGGATGGGAGGCGTTTGTAGGCGTTCGGTGGCAACTGTCGGGAGCGGCCGGTTGCGAAGGGTAAGCGGCGTGCTGCCTATGCCGCGTCGAGTTCGAGGGTCCTGTAAAGCTGCTCGCGGAAGGCGGTGTTCACGCCGAGCTGCTTCAGCGTCCAGTAGTGGCCGCCGATGGCACGGTCCACCAGCATGGTGTCGGGCGAGGGCCGGAAGGCTTCCCAGTGCTTGAGCGACTTGCGCACCAGCTGCATGACGTCCTCGTGCAGGGTGGCGGTGCCGAAGTTGAAGGGTGCCTCCGAGAACGCCTTCTGCACGATGACGACCCAGGGCGCATAGAAGTCCGCCGGCATGTGCGGCGCGTGCTCGGTGTTGCGCACGCCGAGGCTGATGAGGGCGCGGTCGAGTTCGGCGAAGTCTTCCTTGATGGCGGCATAGGTGCTGCGGCGCAGCGCGGCGACGATCTCCGGCTTGATCTTCTTGATGCAGCCGTAATCGTAGATGACGAGCGTGCCGTCCGTGCGGAAGGCGAAGTTGCCGGGATGCGGATCGCAATGCACGGCATGCAGGCTGTAGATCTGCGCGCCGATGGCGCTGACCAGGCGATGGCCGAGCTCGTTGATGGTCTCCTGCGAATAACGCGGCGCCTGCACGGCGCGGATGTCGTCGCCGGGCTCGTAGGCCAGCGTCAGCACGCGTGTCGCGGTGTATTCCTCGTAGACGCGCGGCACCACGATCATGGGAT
Organism: Moraxellaceae bacterium; assembly: GCA_021156385.1. GTDB lineage: Bacteria > Pseudomonadota > Gammaproteobacteria > Pseudomonadales > Moraxellaceae > UBA2031. The sequence goes on from JAJNDL010000197.1 coordinate 3,662, forward strand.
CGCTGGCGTGGAAGGCGGCGAACTCGCGCACGTTCTGCGCTTCCTTCACGTAGTCGAGCTCGTCGACGAGGCTGCGGCGGATCTCGGCGAAGATGGCGTCCAGCATGTCCTTGTCGACGCGCAGCACGCCGGCCAGCTTGAGCGCCATGCGCAGGTGCTTGAGGTCGGACTCCACGCACTGGTCGACGCCGGGATACTGCACCTTGACCACGACCTCCTCGCCGGCATGGGTGCGCGCGCGGTGCACCTGGCCGATGGAGGCGGCGGCGAAGGGCTTGCTGTCGATGAAGGCGAAGATCTCGGCGGGGTCCTTGCCGAGCTCCTGGCGGATCTGGCGCTCGATCACGCCGAAGGGCATGGGCGGCGATTCCTTCTGGAGTTTGGCGAGCGCGTCGGCGATCTCCTTGGGGAAGACGTCCTTGAACTGCGAGGCGATCTGGCCGAC
>JAJNDL010000198.1 GCA_021156385.1 Moraxellaceae bacterium
TAGGGCGCCTCGAAGAGCAGGTAGGAGAGCACGCCGGAGCCGGACTTGTGCGTGGCGCCGGAGCCGCGCACGAACATGCGGATGCTCTTCGGCAGCAGCTTGGCGTGGCGCATGGCGATGGCGTCCAGCACTTCCGCCGGCGGCGTCATCACCAGCACCTCGACGTTGCGCAGCGTGGAGTGCTCGTTGCGCACTTCCTCGGGGATCAGCGACAGCGTCCGGTTGATGCGGGTGAGGCGCTCGACGTCGGCCTCGAGGCTGTCGACGAAGGAACTGTTCATGATGTGGCTCACCACCTGCGCGATGCTGGGGTAGGCCACCACTTTCTCGCGCGCCTGGCGGCGCGGCTGGCCACCGACGCCGATCACCAGCAGGCGCTCGGCGCCCAGGTGCAGCGCCGGGCTGACGGGCGAGAGTTGGCGCAGCGCGCCGTCGCCGAAGTATTCGCGGTTGACGCGCACCGCCGGGAAGAAGATGGGAATCGCCGCCGAGGCCAGGAGGTGGTCGACGCCGAGCTGGCTGCGCACGCCGATGCGGCGCGAGCGCCGCCAGTTCTCCAGCGACGGGTGGCCCATGAAGAAGCTCACCGATTCGCCGCTGGTATAGCCCGAGGCGGTCATGCACAGCGCGCGCAGGTGGCCGCGGTCGATGCCCTGCTGGATGCGTTCCATGTCGAGGTCGCGCTCGAGCAGTTCGCGCAGCGGGCTGTTGTCGAGCAGCGAGATGGGCAGGTCGCGGCGCAGGCGGCCGAAGGCGAGGGTCATCATGAAGCGCCAGCCGCGGCGGATCACGCCGGGCCAGTCGGTACGGTAGACCTGCTCGCAGTGGAATTCGCCCCACACCGATTCCAGCATGGCGACGCCGTCGGCCAGGCAGCCGGCATGGGTGGCGAGGCCGGCGGCATTGATGGCGCCGGCGGAGGTGCCGCAGATGATGTCGAAGGGATTGGCGCACTGGTTGCCGGGCATGAGCTCGGCGATGGCACGGAGCACGCCGACCTGATAGGCCGCCCGTGCGCCGCCTCCCGAGAGGACGAGACCGATGTGTTGCGGACGCACGTTTGTCGTCATGCCGGCATCTCCGTTCTGCCTGCAGTGTACCGGGCCGCCCGAGGCTGTCCCCGCGCTTCCGTACCAGCGCTAAAAGTAAGGGCGTCAGCGGTCGGTTTTGCCAGTTTTTCCGGTACGGAAAACGGCGGAGGGGAGGGTGCGCCGCTGCGGCGCCGCCCGGGGCAGGACTCAGCCCGGCCAGCTCACCAGGCCTTCGCCGCCGGCCGTGATATGCCACCAGCTGTCCGGGTCGTCGCCTTCCCGCCAGCTGCCCGGCGTGGCGCGCACCTCGGTGCCGAAGCGTGCGAAGGCCTCGCGGGCGCAGGTGATGTCGTCGGCCCAGGGCGTGTGCGGGCTGTCGAACCACACCGAGACCCAGCCCGGCGCCGCATCCTGGATGACCAGCACGGGCAGGGCGTGGCCGTCGTGCCGCAGGGTCAGCCGCCACTGCCGCTTGCCGGCCGGCTTCGCCTGCGCGGCGGTGTCCGGGAAGCGTGCGGCCAGCCAGTCCAGCACTGCCTCGGGCGTCACGTCGGCAATGTAGATCTCGATATCGGGAGCGGTCATGCGTGGGTCTCGTGCGGGTGACGGAGGGCGCTCCGGCCCGGAAAAAGGTTGGGCCATCGGGCACCGTGGGTAAGCCTCAGCCGATGAAAAACTTACAGATTCTGCCCTGTCGACTGTACGTTTCTGGACTAACCTGAACCAGAGACGCGGCCTGTCCGGAGCCGCGGGAAACCATGTTCTCCGGGCAGGCCGCATGGAAGGAGGCAGGCATGAGTATTTTTTCCTCGGAATCCCCCGACGGCAAGGAACTCGTCATCCATATCAAGGGCCGCTTCGATTTCAGCACGCACCAGGATTTCCGCAGCGCCTACGAGAGCGCGCCGGAGGAACCCGAACAGTACGTGGTCGACCTGCGCGAAGCCACCTATCTCGACAGCTCCGCGCTCGGCATGCTGCTCCTGCTGCGTGACCACGCCGGCGGCGACTCGCGCAAGGTGCGCATCATCAACTGCAATCCCGACGTGAAGAAAATCCTGACGATTTCGAATTTCGAGCAGCTTTTCACCATCCAGTAACCGGCAGGGCCCGATCCTTTCTTCCGGACGGTCGGGCCCATGGGGGACGGCGTGAAGATTCGAGGGAACGGGTGAGCCAGGGCAGCCTGCGCATACTGATCGCCGAGGACAGCGTCACCGACCGCCTGATCCTGCAGACCCTGCTGAAGCGGCTGGGTCACGAGGTGGTGAGCTGCGAAAACGGCCGGCAGGCGGTGGACGCCTTCGAGCAGCGTCCGCCCGACATGGTCCTGCTCGACGTGATGATGCCCGAGATGGACGGCATCGAGGCCGCCCGCCGCATGCGCGAGGTTTCGCCCGGCCAACTCATCCCCATCATCTTCCTGACCTCGCTGAACGAGGCCCGCGACCTCGCCGCCTGCCTCGACGCCGGCGGCGACGACTTCCTCTCCAAGCCCTACAACCCCACCATCCTGCAGGCCAAGATCGGCGCCTTCACGCGCCTGCGCCGCCTGCACATCGAGGTACGCAAGCAGCGCGAGCACCTCATCGCCGAGCAGCAGGCGGCCAAGCTCATCTTCGACCGCATCATCCGCCTCGGCGCGCTGGACGCGCCCTGCATCCGCTACCTGCTCTCGCCCATGGCCATCTTCGACGGCGACGTGCTGCTCGCCACGCGCCGCCCCGACGGCGACCTGCTCGTGCTGCTCGGCGATTTCACCGGGCACGGCCTGCCGGCCGCCATCGGCATCCTGCCGCTGGCCGAGATCTTCTACGGCATGGGCAGCAAGGGCTTCGGCCTCGAGGCCATCATGCGCGAGTGCAACGCGCGCCTGAAGCAGGTGCTGCCGCCCTCGGTGTTCTGCTGCGCCACCGCCGTGCACATCGACTACGGCGACCGCTACCTCGAGATCTGGGCCGGCGGCCTGCCGCCCGGCATGGTCTACAACCGCCGCGCCGGCACCAGCACCAAGATCCCGTCCTCGCACGTGCCGCTCGGCATCCTTCCCGTGCACGAGTTCGAGTACAAGCCGCTGGTGATGGAGCTGGAGGAAGACAGCATCCTCTACCTCTGGTCCGACGGCGTCAGCGAGGCGCGCAACGAGAACGACGAGATGTTCGGCGAGGACCGCCTGATGGCGCTCTTCAAGGAAGGCCATCCCGACATGTTCACGCGCGTGCAGGAGGCCGTCGCCGAGTTCCGCGGCCCGGCCGGGCAGAGCGACGACTACTCGCTGGTCGAGGTCAGCCCCGCGCTCGACGTGCTGCCGCTGTCGCGCAAGGCGCGCTCGCGTTATCCCGCCTACTGCGCCGGCCATTGGGACCTCGAGTTCGAACTGCACGCGGAGAGTCTCAAGACCCAGGACCCGGTGCCGCTGCTCATGTACATGCTGATGCAGATGCCGGGCCTCTCCGCGCACGGCAGCGCCATCGGCACCATCCTTTCCGAGCTGTACTCGAACGCGCTGGAGCACGGCCTGCTCGGCCTCTCCTCGGGCCTCAAGCAGGACGCCGAGGGCTTCCGCAAGTACTACCAGCTGCGTAGCGAGCGTCTCGGGGCGCTGCCGGCCGATGCCCGCATCTGCATCCACATCCACCTGGAACCCATGGAAGGGGGGGGACTGCTGCGCGTGCGCATGAAGGACAGCGGGCCCGGCTTCGATTTCTCCGCCCACAGCGCCGGCGGGCTGCCGGATTATTACGGCCGCGGCCTCAAGCTGCTGGCCTCGCTATGCCGTCGCGTGGAATACTTCGCGCCAGGGAACGACGTTCTGGTGGAATTCACCTGGCATGAAGGAGTCGCGGGATGAGCGAGCTGTATCTGGATGAGGCCCTGTTCGAGGAATTGCGCAGTATCCTCGATACGGAATTCGGCACCCTGATCAACACCTATGTCCAGGACTCCGCGGCACGCGTGGAGGACCTGCGGGCCGCCTTCGCCGCCGGCGACGCCGACGCCGTGCGCAAGAGCGCGCACAGCCTGAAGGGCGCCAGCGCCAACCTCGGCCTGGTCTACCTGGCCGAGCTCTGCCGCACATGGAGGCTGCTCCGCAGTCTCCGCGGGGCGGCCATCCGCGGGCGGCCACCTCCACCTTCCCTTTCTTTCCACACCCCCGGGCTGACCGCGGCAAGCGCGGCGACGGCTCGCCTCCACACACGCCCTGACGTTTCGCTACATCTCCGCACTGGCCGCGCGCGCCCGTCCCGGCGAGCCTGCGGCATGCGGCCGCCGCTCCCGCTGCGCCGGCGGCCCAGGGAGTCGTTGCATGGAACTCGACCCGGTCCTGCTCTCGCGCCTGCAGTTCGCCTTCGTGATGTCCTTCCACATCCTCTTTCCCGCCTTCACCATCGGGCTCGCGTCCTACATCGCCGTGCTGGAGACGCTCGCGCTGCGGACCCGGCGCGAGGTCTACCTGCGCCTGTCGCAGTTCTGGACCAAGATCTTTGCCGTGTCCTTCGGCATGGGCGTGGTGTCGGGCATCGTCATGTCCTACCAGTTCGGCACCAACTGGAGCCGGTTCTCCGACATCACCGCCGCGGTGCTGGGCCCGCTCATGGGCTACGAGGTGCTGACGGCCTTCTTCCTCGAGGCCACCTTCCTCGGCATCCTGCTCTTCGGCCGTGCGCGCGTGCCGCCGCTACTGCACCTGCTCGCGGCATGGATGGTGGCGGCGGGCACGCTGGCCTCGACCTTCTGGATCCTCGCCGCCAACAGCTGGATGCATACGCCGGCCGGTTATGCGCTCGTGGATGGCCGCTTCGTGGTGACGGACTGGTGGCAGGCCATCTTCAACCCGTCCTTTCCCTACCGCTTCGTGCACATGGTGACGGCGGCCTACCTCACCACCGCCTTCGTCGTCATCGGCGTGAGCGCGTACTACCTGCGCCGGCAGCAGTTCGCAGAGCCGGCGCGCACCGCCTTCAACATGGGCACCGGCCTGATCGCGCTGCTGGCGCCGCTGCAGCTCATGTTCGGCGACATGCACGGCCTCAACACGCTCAAGCACCAGCCGGCCAAGATCGCCGCCATGGAGGGGCACTGGGACACGCAGCGCGGTGCGCCGCTGATCCTCTTCGCCTGGCCCGACCAGGAGGCCGCCGGCAACCGCGTCACGCTCGCCGTGCCCAGGCTCGGCAGCCTCATCCTCACCCACGACTGGACGGGCGAGGTGAAGGGCCTGCGCGCCTGGCCCGCGGACGAGCGCCCGCCGGTGGCCATCGTGTTCTTTGCCTTCCGCCTCATGGTGGCGCTGGGGCTGCTCATGATCCTCGTGGGCATCATCAGCCTGTACCTGCGCCTGCGCGGCCGCCTCTACGACAGCCCGGCGTTTTTGCGCCTCTGCAATGCCTGCCTGCCCATCGGCTTCGTCGCCATCCTCGCCGGCTGGTTCACCACCGAGGTGGGCCGCCAGCCCTGGGCGGTGTACGGCCTGCTGCGCACGGCGGAGAGCACCTCGCCGACGCTGGCCGGGGCGCACGTGCTGGTGTCGCTGCTGGTCTACGTCGTGGTGTATGCGGTGATCTTCGGCGCCGGCGTGTACTACCTGTACCGCATCGTGCAGAGCGGTCCCGTGCCGGCGGCGCCCAAGGGCGGCCTCGAATCGGCCAAGCGGCCGCTGTCGGCGCCGCAGGTGCCGCTGGAAGGCGGGGACTGAGCCATGACCTTCGATCTCGCCCTGATCTGGGCCGGCATCATCGGTTTCGCCGTGGCCATGTACATCCTCATGGACGGCTTCGACCTCGGCATCGGCATCCTGTTTCCGTTCGCGCGCAGCGAGGCCGAGCGCGACATCATGATGAACACCGTCGCGCCGGTGTGGGACGGCAACGAGACCTGGCTGGTGCTGGGCGGCGGCGGCCTGCTGGCGGCGTTTCCGCTGGCCTACGCCATCATCATGCCGGCGCTGTATTTCCCCATCCTGATCATGCTGGTCGCGCTGATCTTCCGCGGCGTCGCCTTCGAGTTCCGCTTCAAGAGCCAGCACCGCACGCTCTGGGGCCGCGCCTTCTGCGCGGGCTCGCTGGTGGCGACGTTCGCGCAGGGCCTCGTGCTGGGCGGCTTTTTGCAGGGCTTCAAGGTGGAGGGGCGCAACTTCGCGGGCGGCGCCTTCGACTGGCTGACGCCCTTCGGCCTCGGCTGCGGCGTCGCGCTTGTCGTCGGCTACGCGCTGCTCGGCGCGACCTGGCTGATCTTGAAGACCGAAGGCGAGCTGCAGGCGCGCGCCTACCGGCAGGCGCTGCCGCTGTGGATGGCGATGGCCGGGCTCATCGTCGTGTTCTGCATCTGGGCGCCGCTCAGCTATCCCGCCATCCGCGCGCGCTGGTTCACGCTGCCGGATTTCTTCTTCCTGCTGCCGATCCCGCTGCTCACGGCGGCGGTGGCCGCGGCGCTGTTCCTGGCGCTGAAGCGGCGGCGCGAAAGCCAGCCCTTCCTGCTCACCCTCGTGCTGCTCCTGCTCACCTACCTGGGCTTCGGCGTCAACCTCTGGCCCTATGTGGCACCGCCTTCCATCACGCTGTGGGAGGCGGCCACGGCGCGCAGCTCGCAGCTCTTCCTGCTGGTGGGCGTGGTGGTGCTGTTGCCGGCCATTCTCTTCTACACGGGCTATTCCTATTTCGTGTTCCGCGGCAAGGTCACTGCCGACGCCGGTTACCACCAATGAGTTCCGCACGCGGCAACAAGTTCCGCGCATTGCTAATGCGTTTAAACAGTTTCGATACGTCCGTGGCATTCCCCCTACGAAGCGGCAACAGTGAGGTGGGGGAGCGGTGCCAGACTTCTGCCCGAAGCAGTGCTTCCTTCCGCACCGCAACGCGCCGCACCGCAAGGCAGCGCAGCACCCTGCGGAAAACAGAAGCGCCGCTGCGCAGAAAAAAAGGGCAGGGCGATGCATGCCGGCCGCATGCGATGCACAACGACCGGAACACCGGCATCGCTCCAGGACGAACGCAATGGAGTCGCACGCTCCGGAGACAGCTATGGACACGGGAGCAGGGTTTCCGCCGCAGCACCAGGACCGGCACCCCGGCAGCGAAGAGGACATGGTGCCGGCGCCGCAGTC
>JAJNDL010000199.1 GCA_021156385.1 Moraxellaceae bacterium
CGGCGGGTGCGGCTCCAGGTAGACCTGGCGCTGCACGTAGTCGTTGGGATGCTGGCGGAGATGGTGGCGCAGCAGCGTCAGCGGTGCGATCAGCGGCACGCGCCCCAGCCGGTAATCCTCGATGAGCTGCGCCATTTCCTGGCGGGCCTGCGCATCCAGGAGCTTCTTCAGGTAACCGGCGAGGTGCTGCAGCACATTGGCGTGGCTGCGATTCGTGCTGACGATCTGCAGCGTGGCCATGAAGCCATGGACATAGTTGCGGGCGGCATCCTCGATCGACCGCTGGTGCGCCAGAGCGACAAGCCGGCCGAGATGCTGGTAGGCCGCCGGACGGTGCGCCATCAGCAGGTATTTGTGGCGGGCATGGAAGTCCTGCAGTTTCGCCTGCGTCATGCCGCCGGCCTCCAGGGCACGCCAGCGCTGCCAGGCGTAGACGCGCGCCACGAAGTTCTCGCAGAGGCGCGGATCCCGCAAGCGGCCTTCTTCCTCCACCGGCAGCAGCGGATGCGCCGCGGTGAATTCGCGCGCGTAGATGCCGCGCGTGCTGCGGCAGAGCGGGTTGCCGTTCTCGTGGTAGACCTTGATGTTGGCGAGGCCGCAGCTCGGCGAGCGGCCCATGAAGATGTAGCCGCAGAGTTCGCCGAGCTCGGCCGCCTTCGCGCGTCCGTAGCTTTCCAGCTCGGCGGTCACGTCGAGGCCGGACGTGCGGTTACCGACGGCGCGCACGGCATCATCGTGCAACGAGCCGACGAGGTGGATGGCCTCGCGCGGCGCGCCCATGCCGATACCCATCTCCGGGCAGACCGGTACGAATTCGAAGCGCTTCGCCAGCACCTCCGTACAAATCTTCGAATGCTTGTGGCCGCCGTCGTAGCGCACGTGGTCGCCGAGCAGGCACTGGCTGATGCCGACGGGAATCCGGTCGGGAAAGGCATTTGCAGAATCGGTCATGGCGCTGCACATCCGGGAGACGTTCCGGAAGTGCAGCGCATTTCCCCGGCCCTGTCGACTCTACACGTTGCCGATGAAGAGCTGGCGCAGCAGCTTCTGCTTCCAGCTCTCGGGATGGTCGAGGTTGAGGCGCTCCAGCAGCGAGTTCGGGATTTCCTTGTCCTCGCGCAGGCTGGCGATCAGCGACTTCACCAGCTGCAGCGGGCTTTCCGCAACTTCCTGCATGCGCTGCAGCACCTTGATGATGGCCAGCTCCTCCGCGGTGAAATCGTTGCCGAAGGGGAAGTCCGGCAGCAGCTTCTGCGTGCGCAGCGGCTGCAGGCGGGCAGCGACGGTTTCCGGCAGGTTGTTCATTTGCGCCTCGGGAATCTCGTAGTCGGGCTCGACCTTGCCGGCGGCCTTGGCCTGGGCCAGCAGTTCCGGCTGGAAGCGCGAGTCGGTGATGGCCAGCAGGCGTTTCACCACCTCGTTGTCCGCCTGGCCGCGCAGGTCGGCGATGCCGTATTCGGTGACGACCATGTCGCGCATGTGGCGTGGAATGGTGGTGTGGCCATAGCTCCAGACGATGTTGGAGCAGAGCTCGCCCTTCGAGCGGCGCGTGGCACGCAGCATCAGGATGGAGCGGGCGCCGGGCAGGGCATGGGCCTGGGAGACGAAGTTGTACTGGCCGCCGACGCCGCTGACCAGGCGGCCGGAGTCGAGGCCGTCGGAGACCGCGGCGCCGAGCAGCGTCATCATCATGCAGGTGTTGACGAAGCAGGCGTCGCGACGCTGCGCGGCAGCGAGTTCCTCGTGGCCGTTCAGCGCATTGATGTAGCTGATGCGGGTCATGCCGATGCCGCGGCGCATTTCCGGCGAGGCGTCGCGCAGCTTGGCATAGAAGTCGCGCGGGCCGAGGAAGAAACCGCCGTGCATGAAGATGCCGCCCTGCAGCCGCTTGCCCAGGCAGCGCCGGTTGATCGTGGCCAGCGTCGCGTCGTCGTCGATGTCGAGGCCGATGTCCTCGCTGCCGCAACGCAGGTGGCCGGTGTGCAGCTCGACCTCGTCGTGGAAGATGCCGAATTCCCTGAGGAAGGCCACGTCCTGCTCGCGCAGGGGCGAACGGATGAGCCCGGCTTCGCGCAGCACGCGCAGCGTCTTCCCGTCGATGTCCGGGGTGAGCTTGTCCGCATTCAGCAGGCGCTGCAGGCCCGCGTGCGGGTAGACCTCGCGGCGCAGGATGCCGGCCTCGATCAGCGCCATGAAGCCGTTCACGAACATCTCGGAGCAGCCGTACAGGCCCTTGGTGAAGGGGCTGCAGTTTTCGCGCGGGGCGCCCAAGGCATCGAGTGCGGCGCAGTACAGCTCGCTGTGGCGCTCGCGCAGGATGAGGGTGTGGGCGATGGCGTCGCCCAGCGAGCCGATGCCGATCTGCAGCGTGCCGCCGTCCTTCACCAGCGAACTCACGTAGAGGCCGATGGCGTAGTCGGTGGACGCCACCTTCATGTTGGGTGCGGAGAAGAGGGTGTGCGTGCCGGCGGGCGTGTCGACGATGGCGTCGACCTCGCTGTCGTCGACGATCGCGTCGTTCTCCATGAAAGGCATTTCGCGGTTGACCACCAGCACGCGGTAGACCGGCCGGCCACAGTGCTTCAGCAGCGGCACGAGGTCGAGGGTGACGTCGGGATTGCTGGACAGCGAGTACTCGGTGCGGCCGCCCCGCTCGCGCACGGCCACCGCCTGCGCCACCACGTTGACGCCCTGGATCAGCATGTCCCGCGCCACATGGGTGTAGTTGCTGCACAGGTAGTGCTGCTGGGCATAGTCATTGCCGATGTAGTCGCCCGATTTCAGGAAGAACTCGGTGACCTCGACGTTCTCCGGCAGCATGCCCTTGTGGCGGTCCTGCACATAGTCGAGGTCGGGATAATCGCCGAATACCCGGTCCACGAAGGGACCGAGGAAGCGCGCCTCCATGTCGCTCTGCGCCTTGGGCTTCTCGAGCGACAGCGCGGTAAGGATGTGCAGCTTCAGGAAGGGCGAAGCCTTGGCCCGGGCATAGAGGGCGTTGATCCAGGGGTTGGGCTTGCCGATGCCGAGCGGAATGCCGAGGGTGATGGCGGGGCCCACGCGGGCGATCATGTCATCCAGGCAGTCGTCGATGCGGTCGAAATGGCGGGCCATGCGGTTCCTTTCCTTTTTTGGGCGAGCCCGCGCATCTTAACGGCAAAGGTCGGTGCAAGTCGCCGCTGCAAGACTGCGGAAGGCATCACGGCATCGCTTTCCCGGCGGTGTTCCCGGCTATAATCCGCCGACTTTTTGCCCTTGGCCCCGAATCCGTGCTCGAAGCCCGCCAGCTCGCCGTATCCCGTGACGATCGCCCGCTCTTCCGCGGCCTGGATTTCCGGCTGTCGCCGGGCCAGGTGCTGCAGGTCGCCGGTCCCAACGGTGTCGGCAAGACGACATTGCTCACCATCGTCGCCGGATTGCTGGCGCCCGAGGCGGGGGAGATTTCGTGGAAGGGGCGTGCCGTGGCGGACGACCCCGCGGCCTTCCGCGCCGACTTCGTGTGGCTCGGCCACCAGGCCGGGCTCAAGCTCATGCTGTCGCCGCGCGAGAACCTGGCTTGGCTGGCGCAGTTGCACGGGCAGGCGGTCGGCACGGCGGAAATCGAAGACGCGCTGGCGAAAGTGGATCTCTACGGTTACGAGGACGTGCCCGTGGCGCGGCTCTCGGCCGGCCAGAAACGCCGCGTCGGTCTGGCCCGGCTCTTCGTGGAGCGGCGGCCGTTGTGGATTCTCGACGAGCCCTTCACGGCTATCGACCGCCAGGGCGTGGCCGAGATCGAAGCCTGGTTGCGCGAGCAGGCGGAGTCCGGCGGCATGGTGCTGCTGACCACACACCATGAATTTGCGCCCGGCTTCCCGGTGCAGCGCCTCGATGTCGGCGCCTTCCGGCCGGCGGACGGGGACGAAGCATCATGAACGCCGCCTTCGCGCTGCTTCTTCGCGACCTGCGCCTGGCCCTGCGCCAGAGCGGCGACTGGCTGATGCCGCTGGGCTTCTTCCTGCTGGTGGTGACACTGTTCCCGCTCGCCATTACGGCCGAGCAGAAGAAACTCGCGCTGATGGCGCCCGGCGTGATCTGGGTCGGCGCGCTGCTGGCCATG
>JAJNDL010000200.1 GCA_021156385.1 Moraxellaceae bacterium
CCGGCCTGCGGCAGGTCGCCGGGAATGCGCGCGTTGGTCTGCGGCGGCGCCGGGCCGTTGCTGGCCTCGCGCGCATCGGCGTCGAAGAGGTTGGTGCCGACGAGGTTGAGATCGAGCCGCTTCGAGAGGCGGTGGCGCAGCGTGGCGTCGAACACGCGATAGCCCTGCATGTCGGGGCGCGGGTCGCCGTCCTGGCGCTCGTAGTCGCCGAAGTGCATGAGCTGGCCCGTGAGCTGCCAGCGGCTGGCGACATCCCACACCGCGCGCAGCACGACGGTCTGGCGCGGCACCTGGCCGCGCGCGAGGCCGGTGGCCGTGTCCTCCATGCGCGCCGTGCTGAAGTTGGCGAGCAGCTGCACCGGCACCGGCAATTGCCAGCGGAGTTCCGTCTCGAAGCCGGCGCCCTCGAAGTCGCCGGCGTTGCGCGCGCGCACGAGGCCGCCGAAAGCCGGGTCGGGGTCGAACTGGATGAAGTCGTGGATGTGGTTGCGGAACAGGTTGAGGTCCCACACCAGCGTCGGCTGCGGACGCCAGCTGAAAGCGATCTCGGCGCTGTGCAGCACTTCCGGCTTCAGCGCGGGATTGCCGAACACGGGGCCCTGCACGTAAAGCTCGCTGAACGACGGCGCGCGGAAGGCCTCGCCGTACATCAGGCGCGTGGTGAGCGCAGGCAGCGTCTGCCAGAACAGCGCGACGCGCGGATTGGTGGTGCTGCCGAAATCGGAGTAGTGGTCGTGGCGCAGGCCCGCGGTGAGTTCCCAGTCCGGCGCCAGGCGCCACTCGTCCTGCACCATGACGAAGCTGCTGGTGCGCTGCGCCTCCGGCTGGAACACGCCGGGCGTGTCGGTGAACTCCGTCATGCCGGGCAGCGCGGTCGGCACCGCGGTGCTGGTGTCGGCGTTGCGGCGCTCGGTGGTCTCGTAGATGTCGTCCCAGGCGAAGCCCGCGCCGAAGCGCAGGCGATGCGCATGCCAGCCGGTGTAGACCGCGGCGAAGGAACTGCGCGCCTGTGCCTCGGCAACGGCGATCTCCTGCTGCAGGCCCTGCGGCAGGCAGCTCGGGCTGCCCGGGTAGCAGGCGAAGCCGGGCGGCAGCACGTAGAGCGGCCGGCTGGTGCCGATCCGGCCGAGCTGGCCGCCGGTGCGCGCCTCGAGCTGCCAGTGCGGCAGGCCCTCCGGCTGCCGCTGCCAGCCGAGATCGAGCATGCCGAAGTCGGCGTGGAAGCGCCCCTGCGGATCGAGCGCATCGGAGAGGCCGGCGCCGTTTTCCAGGTCCCAGCGGTGCAGCCACGAAGCGCGCAGGCGCCAGGGCCCGGTGGCGAGATCGGCACGCGCCTCCAGCGCCCTGTGGCCGCGGTTGACGGAACCGGGCGCGAAGGAGGTGGAGGTGCCGAAGAGCTGGTCGAAGCCGGAGGCCCAGTCGGCAGCGATGATGCTGTCGTCGCCGCTCGTGCGGCGAAAGTCCAGCGAGATTGCGGCCTGCGCGCTGCCCAGCGTGGCGCGCTGCAGCAGCGCGGCGTGGCCGGTGTCGAAGCTGCCGTAGCCGAGCGTGGCGCGGTTGGCGGGAATGTCGGCCGCGCCCTTGGTGATGACGTTGATGACGCCGCCGAAGGCATCGGCGCCAAACACCGCCGAGCCCGGACCGCGCACGATCTCGATGCGTTCGATGGCCTGTACCGGTACGCCCGGCCAGCCCGGCAGCGGACTGCCGAGGAAGGCGCTGTTCATGGGCAGGCCGTCGACCATGACCAGGGTGTGCGGATTGCCGTTGCTGAAGATGCCGCGGAAGAAATAGCGCGGACGGTAGGCGAGCCCGCCGTGCGAGACATGCAGGCCGGGCACGGCCTCGAGCGCCTCGTCCATGGTCTGCACGCCGCGCACTTCCATCTCCTGTGCGGTGATGACGCTGGCCACCGACGGCGCCGAACGCAGCGTGCGCGGCGTGCCGGACGCGACCCGCACCTCGAGGCGCGTCAGCGCCTCGAGCGGCAGCGACAGCAGGTCGTCCTGCGCCGCGAGCGCGGGGCCGACGGCGAGCAGGAAAGACAGCGCAATGCAGGGCGTACAGCGCATAACCGCTCCCTGGCCGAATCCGTTGCAGTGGTCCGGGCCCGCTGGCGGCGGGCCGTGGTCGGGCGGGCCGCTCATCCTGCGAAAGGCCCGGGTCATGCAACTGATGGGATGCCAGTTTGGCAGCAGCAGCAATACCCGCGTATCGGCCCATCCGCTACGCCTGTCCCGGCCATCCGCGCGCGCCGCGCGCTCGTCGGCGGGGACGAAAAAAAGCCCCGCGTGGCGGGGCCTGCGGTGCGGCGTCGCGTTCAGGCGGCGTCGGGGCGCGCCGTGCACACGCAGTTGCGGCCGGCTTCCTTGGCTTCGTAGAGCGCCTTGTCGGCGGCCTTGAGCAGATCGTTCAGGGTTTCGATGCCGGGCGCGGGATAGAGGGCGACGCCGAAGCTCGCCGTCATCGGGATGGTCTTGCCGTCGACCGCCACCGGCGTCGTCGCGATGCGCTCGCGGATGCGCTCGGCCACGCACACCGCCGACTCCAGCGTGGTGCCGGGCAGCAGCAGCGCGAATTCCTCGCCACCGTAGCGGCCAACCTCGTCGTACTGGCGCGCGCTCGACATCATGATGGCGGAGGCGGCGACCAGCACGGCGTCGCCGGCGTGGTGGCCCCAGGTGTCGTTGATCTTCTTGAAGTGGTCGAGATCGACCATGACGCAGGCGACGCTGCCGCTGCCGGTGCGCTGCGCGCGCGAGAGTTCGCTGTGGCCGCGCTCGATGAAGGAGCGGCGGTTGGTGAGGCGGGTGAGGCCGTCGATGGTCGACATCTCGCGGTACAGGTTCTCGCGTTCCACCCAGCGGTTGATGGCAGCCATGCTGATGGCGCTGATCGCCAGCAGTATGGCCGCCAGCACGACGCGGATCACCAGCCAGCCCAGCACCAGCTGGCCATCCGGCCCGACCATGGGCTTGGCCAGCAGCGGCGCGGCGGGCAGCGCGCCGCTGAAGTCGATGACGGCGAACAATGCCATGACGGCGCAGCCCCAGAGATACGCCTTGCGGATTTTCTGGATGTTGGCCAGTGCCGAGGTGATGTTGATGCCGAGGAAGATCAGCAACAGCCCTTCCGCGAAATGCGTGCCGGTCAGCCAGGCGGTGACCAACACCGTGAACAGGAAGGAGGCGATGATGAAGTTTTCGAAGACGGGCCAGTCGTCGCTGTGCTGGCGCCGGCGCAGCGCGGCGTACAGGAAGCCGCCCAGCAGCAGGACATGCAGGCCGTAGAGCACGAGTAGCGGCCGCGCCAGGCCGAAATACAGGTAATCGGGCGTGATGTAGAACGCCGCCACCAGCGCCAGGCCGAACAGGCCGGGCGCCAGCATGACGAGCGATCCCAGCAGGATCAGCCGGTCTATCGTCCGCCAGTCGAGCGGATTGGAGAACCAGGAGAAATCGGCGGGGGCGTTGGCGGGCTTGGAGTCCATCGAGGTCCTTGCGGCAGCACGGGAAACTGTGACGAGTGTCACGCAACCGTCCCGGCCCGGGAAGGCGGCGAGCCCGCCTCCGGAGCACCGCGAAACGCCGGCCATCGCACCGCCGCCGTGGCCGCATCGGTGACGCTTGGCCGCCGTTCGGCGGGACTGCGGTTTCCCGTAATGGCCGCGCCGGTACCACGACCGCTATAACGCTGAGGCCTCATACCCCAGGAAGAAAAAAAACCATGAAGAAACTCGTTGCGGCCATTCTCTTGGCCACCGCCGCCCCCGTCTGGGCGAACTGCTCCTATCCGCTCGACGGCACCCAGGCCGACCTCGATGCCACGCCGATAACGCAGGGCTGGACCAAGGCCACCGTCTACAACGGCCAGAGCATGGAAGGGACCATCACCCCCACCGCTGGCTTTCACATCCCCTATGCCGCCCTCTCTCATGACGGCCTCGTGGCCATGCAGCAGGCCGCAGCCACCAACACACCGATGGGTGACCTGGTACTGCCGAGCACAGGCGTCGTGCATGTGCGCATGCACATCGACGAATTTCCCTGGGGCACCTTCTCCGGCCCGCTCTCCGGCGCCGGCATGTTCGTCACC
>JAJNDL010000201.1 GCA_021156385.1 Moraxellaceae bacterium
CGGCAATCAGGCCCACGAGGTTGCCGAGCACAATACCGTGCTTGTGCCCCAGGCCGGAACGCGGCAGTACGAGCCCGGCAAAGGCAGGATCGGCGATATGGATGGCAAGACCGGTGCGGATGAGGTGGGTGTCGCCCGGCTCCAGCGTCAGCGGTGCGTCGAGACAGGCACGGAGGTCAAGGCCGGCGGCCCCCTCGGTCGCATAGGTCGGGAGAGGAAAGGTCGTGCCGATACGCTCATCCAGCACTTTGACATCCACCGTCTTCTTCATCTGCTGTTCCCTGGAAATCATCTCAATTCATTTCTGCATGCCGCCAGCCGGCCCGCGACCGGACTGGAGCATCAGTCCTTGCGCCCGCTCGCTGGCAGCCGCTCGGCAATCAGGCCCACGAGCTGGCGGGCGATAGTCGGCTTGGAGGCTTTTTCGAGGACACACTCGCCCTCTTTCCACAACACGGTCAGTGCATTGTCATCGCTGCGGAAGCCGATGTCGCTGCGCGCGACGTCGTTGCAGGCGATCATGTCGAGCCGCTTGCGCGCCAGCTTGTCACGCGCATGATCGAGTACTTTCTCCGTCTCCGCCGCAAAGCCCACGACCAAGGGACGGTCGGGGCGGGCAGCCACGGTGGAGACGATGTCTGGGTTCCTTACAAGCTCCAGACTGAGGGTATCGGCCAGCTTCTTGATCTTCTGACCGGCGACTTGGACCGGCCGGTAATCCGCCACGGCAGCAGTAGCAATGAAGATGTCGGCGCCTGCCACTGCCCGCTCCACTGCCGCCAGCATTTCCTGCGCGCTGGTCACATCGACACGCGCCACACGACCCGGCGTCGGCAGGCTGACCGGTCCGGCCACCAGGGTTACCCGCGCGCCGGCTTCGACACAGGCTTCGGCGACGGCAAAGCCCATCTTTCCGGAGCTGTGATTGCTGATGTAGCGCACAGGATCGATCGCTTCGCGAGTCGGCCCTGCCGTGATCACCACATGCCGGCCGGTCAGCACGCCGGTGTCGAACTGGTCGGCGCAGCGATCGGCCAGCTCCACGGCCTCCAGCATGCGGCCCTCTCCCACGTCACCGCAGGCTTGGGCACCTGCCGCGGGCCCGAAGACCGCAACGCCGCGCTGCCGCAACTGCCCAAGATTGGCCTGAAGGGAGGGAGCCGCCCACATTTGCTGATTCATGGCCGGCGCGATGGCCAGCCGTGCCCGCGTGGCCAACCAGAGGGTGGTCAGCAGATCGTTGGCGATGCCCTGAGCCAGCCGGGCGATGCAGTCCGCACTGGCAGGCGCCACCAGAACGAGGTCCGCCCAACGCGCCAGTTCGATGTGGCCCATGGCAGCTTCCGCTGCCGGATCAAGCAGATCGGTATGCACCGGATTGCCGGACAAGGCCTGCAGCGTCAGAGGAGTGATGAAATGCTGCGCGGCGGCCGTCATGACCACCTGCACCTCCGCCCCGGCGTCGCGCAACCGGCGGATGAGTTCTGCACTCTTGTAGGCTGCGATGCCACCGGTGACGCCGAGCACGATGCGTTTGTTGGCCAGTCGAGCAAGCATGATGAATCCGGCGGAGATGACGGGAACAGGGCGCAACGATACCATCGCCCCTGCACGATGCGTAGCGCCGACAAGGAATAAAGTCAGCGCCAACTCACCCGCAAGGAAGCGGAAGATGCCTATTACAGACTGGCCTGCAGAAGAAAGGCCGCGCGAGAAGCTGCTCGCCCGCGGCGCCTCCGCTCTTTCTGACGCTGAACTCCTGGCCCTCTTTATAAGAAGCGGAACGCGCGGGCGCACGGCACTGGACCTGGCGCGCGACTGGCTTGGCCAGTTCGGCAGCCTGCGGGAACTGCTCGATGCCAGCCCCTCGACACTGACCTCGCTACCGGGCCTTGGCCCCGCCAAGTATGCGGAGCTTCTGGCCGCCCTCGAGCTTGGGCACCGGCATCTGTCCACGACACTGGAACGCTCCGATGTCATGGCCAATCCCGAAGTGACGCGTCATTTCCTCAGCCGACGGTTGCGCAACTTGCGAAGAGAAGTCTTCGCGGTACTGTTTCTGGACAGCCAGCACCAGCTGATCGCCTTTGAAGAGCTCTTCCAGGGAACCTTGGACAGCTGCTCGGTACACCCCCGCCAAGTCGTGGAACGCGCCCTGGCATTTAATGCCGCCGCCGTCATCCTGGCGCACAACCACCCCTCGGGTGTGGCCGAGCCTTCGGCGGCCGACCGCCACATCACCGACAGACTGCGCCATGCTCTGGAGCTTATCGAGGTTCGCGTGCTCGACCATTTCATCATAGGCGAAGGCCGGGGCACATCATTCGCCGAACGCGGCTGGCTCTAGCTCCCTCAATCGCTTGGGTTTTTCAGGGAGTTCAGTAGAATACGTCCTGTCTTCGGAAATACGGGCCGATAGCTCAGCTGGGAGAGCGCCGCGTTCGCAATGCGGAGGTCGAGGGTTCGATCCCCTTTCGGTCCACCAAATCCCGCCGTTGCGCCTCCTTGGCGCCTCTGGTATAAATCGCACCCCTTAAAAAGCGCCGGCCCCTTATTTTCCCCGGCGCCTGCGCCTTTTCAGGCGGTATGCGTCGCGGAGTTGATCATGTCCAAGGTTTGCCAGGTGACCGGGAAGCGTCCCATCGTCGGTCACAATGTTTCCCACTCGAATATCAAGACCAAGCGTCGTTTCGAGCCGAATCTGCAGTACAAGCGCTTTTGGATGGAAAGCGAGAAGCGCTTCGTGCGTCTTCGCGTCTCTACCAAGGGCATGCGCATCATCGACAAGCTGGGCGTGGAAGCCGTTGTGGCCGACCTGCGCGCCCAGGGCCAGAAGATCTGAGGTAAGCAACCATGCGTGACAAAATCCGCCTCGTGAGCAGTGCCGGCACCGGCTACTTCTACACTACCGACAAAAACAAGCGCACCATGCCGGAAAAGTTCGAGATCAAGAAGTTCGATCCCGTGATCCGCAAGCATGTGATCTTCAAGGAAGCCAAGATCAAGTAATTGATTCTTCCGCAAAAAAGCCCGACATGCTCGGGCTTTTTTGTGCCCGGAATCCGGGCTTGCGCCATGCGGTTCCGACCCCATATCCACCTCATCATGCCCGAACTTCCCGAAGTAGAAACCACACGCCGTGGGATATTGCCCGCCGTAGCAGGCCATCGCGTCGACCGGCTTACCGTTTACGAGTCGCGCCTGCGCTGGCCGGTACCAGCCGAGCTTGCCCACCTCAGCGGGCTCAAAATCGAAACCATCGACCGCCGCGGCAAGTATCTGCTCTTCAGGACAACCACTGGTACGGCCCTGGTCCACCTCGGCATGTCCGGCAGCTTGCGCCTGGTCAAACCCGATGAGCCCCGTCGCCTTCACGACCATATCGAGCTCCTGCTGGATTCGGGCTGGCTGCTGCGCTTTCATGATCCGCGCCGATTCGGCTGCTTTCTCTGGCTTACCACCCCACCCGAGCAGCACTCCCTGCTGGCAGACCTTGGCCCCGAGCCCCTGGAGAATGACTTTGACGGGGCCTATCTGTTCAACCGGTCTCGCGGCCGTCAGGTGCCCGTGAAAAGCTTCCTGATGGACAGCCATGTCGTCGTTGGCGTCGGCAACATCTACGCCAACGAGGCCTTGTTCAAGGCCGGCATTCATCCCTTGCGGGCCGCAGGTCGCATCAGTGCCGGGCGCTACCGGCAGCTGGCCCTCGAGATAAAGCAAGTGCTTGCCTATGCCATTGAACGCGGCGGCACGACCTTGCGCGACTTCGTCAATGGCCATGGTGAGCCCGGTTACTTCCAGTTGGAGCTGGACGTTTACGGCCGTAGCGGCGAAGCCTGCAAGAGATGCAAGACTCCCCTGCTCGAGGCTCGGCTGGGCGGTCGCAGCACGGTCTACTGTCCCCGCTGTCAAAAATAGGCGCCTGCAAGCAGCAGGCCCCTCCGTCTGTGATGGAATTCACCCCGCTCGGCTTGCTTTCACCGCACAGCCGGATTAGAGTCGATAAAGTCCAGAAGTATCAGACCTTTGGGGCGACTTTCTAACACCGGTTATGAGAAGTGCCCAACCGAAGGCCCGGAACAA
>JAJNDL010000004.1 GCA_021156385.1 Moraxellaceae bacterium
CTAGACGATCCGATAAATCATCGACCCGCTTGCCACGCCCTTGCCATCGGCGTCGACAATGTCCACATCACAGAACACCAATTCCTTACCGCGCCGGCGGACGATGCCTGTCGCCAGGATGTCTTTCCCGATAGCTGCTGACAGATAATTAATCGTGAGGCTGACCGTTGCGGCCTTGACACCTCGCGACACATCATGGCCAGACCAGGCGGCAAGCGCCCCCGTCAAGTCGAGCAAACTGCTCATGACACCACCGTGCAGGGCCTCGCCACCGCCCACCAACTCATGGCGGAAGGGGATCCTAACGGTGACTCGGTCCGGGACAAGGTCAACGATCTCGATACCTAACAGTTTCTGAAACGGAACACTTGGGTACGCCGCTACCAAAGCCTCCACAAACTCGCTCATACAATCTCCTTTCGGGCTAAGCCCTTCAAATCAAGGCGGCGCCCTTGGTGACCGGGGACGACTCGGGTTTAACAGCTTCCACTTTAATGACTGCCCTTCAAGAGGTGGCTGGCGCACACTTACTGCCCTCCGATACGCGCGGTCTGCTGAACTGCATCGCACCGTCATCAATCCTGCCGCGGCGAATCATGTTCATGTCGAGGGCGTAGTTCTGGAACAACTTCCAAGGGACCTTGTCGCCCTGCTGAGGAAGACGGTCAACGGCTCGCTGGAGATAGCCCGACGTCATGTCAAGAAACGGCGTTCGTTTGACTGAGGCATCGTTCACGCGCGGTACGCATATCTTCGTGCCGGTCTTGTCCATGTGCCCGAGAAGACGGCACACGTACTCGGCGATGAGATCCGCCTTCAGCGTCCATGAGGCGTTGGTATAGCCCATGGTGTTCGAAAGGTTCGGCAGATCGCTGAACATCATGCCTTTATAATTGAGTGCCTGTGCAGTTTGGTAGGGCTCGCCGTCGACGACAAACTCGGTTCCCCCGAAGAGCTGCAGTTCGAGACCAGTAGCACAGACAACCATGTCTGCCACCAACTCCTTTCCACTCTTCAGCTTGATGCCCTGCTCGGTGAAGCAGTCGACATGGTCGGTGACTACTGACGCCTTGCCCATTTTCAGTGCCCTGAACATATCGCCGTTCGGCACTGCGCAAAGGCGTTGATCCCAGGGGTTGTAGCTCGGCGTGAAGTGCCTCATGTCAAAGCTCTTCCCCACCTGTGCACGTACCTGCGCCAGCAGCAGGCGTCGGACAGCCTTCGGGCGCGAACGCGACAGTTTGAACATTCCAGCAGTCAGCGCAATATTGCGCGTGCGCCCGATGCGGTATACGAACATTTCAGGCAGCACCCGGCGCAGCGCCCTGGAGAGCAGGTCCCTTTGCGGCACGGTAAGAACGTAGGTAGGAGAACGTTGCACCATGGTGACGTGCGCAGCCTTGTCAGTCATGGCTGGCACTACGGTGACTGCGGTCGCCCCCGAACCGATCACCACGACTTTCTTGCCTGCATAGTCGAGGTCCTTGGGCCAGAACTGCGGCAAGACAAACTTGCCCTTGTACTTTGCCAAGCCCTTGAACTCCGGCACGTACCCTTTGTCGTAATTATAGTAGCCGGAGCACATCATCAGGAAATTGCAGGTATAGATCTCGATGGCATCAGTTACCTTCGGTTCGACGCCGGCCTCATAGCTGCCAACCTTCGCCTCTACGGTCCACAGCGCCGTCTCACTCGACCAGGAGGCCTTGATTACCTTATGCCCAAAGCGAATGTGTCGGTCGATGCCGTTTTCGCGCGCAGTCTCGCGCACGTAATCCCGGATCTTGGGGCCGTCAGCGATGATCTGGGTGTCAGTCCACGGCTTAAAGTTGTAGCCGAGGGTGAACATGTCGGAATCGGACCGGATACCGGGATAACGGAAAATGTCCCAGGTTCCACCAATGGCAGCGCGGCGCTCGAGGATGGCGTAGGTCTTGCCCAGGCACTTGTCCTGGAGATGGTAGGCCGCGCTGATACCGGAGATGCCGGCGCCTACGATCAGTACATCGAAATGGTTGGTTTTCATTGCGGTCACGGTCAGCCCTTTCTATCAATGCACAGCTGCTTCCATCAGGGAAGAACGGTTCTTGAAGTATTTGTTCAGGAGGCCGTCGTCGCCGAACATGGCCTTCGCCCACTTTGCCTCAAGCGCCGTTGTATCGTGCTGCGCAGGATGGAAGCGCTTGGCCAGGAACAATGGCAACTTCGGCAGGACACCTGTGACAAAGCCCTGGCGGCCGAACAGGAGGTTCAAGCCCTTGCCGATGTCTTTGATATCGGTAGCCTTGCCCTCTCTCGCCACCAGCCATGCCCAGCTCATGAACACGGCGGGCACCAGGGTCACGACCACGGCCGCGGCTGCCGCTGTGCGCTCGATACGCGAGTTGCCCACGAGCTCATAAACATCATAGGCGACCGCCTTGTGCTCGAGCTCCTCGAACGCGTGCCACTGCCAGAGCTTGATCATCTCCGGGTCAGCCTTTTCAGCGAACTGCGGATTCTCAAGAAGCTCTTCAGCGAGCAGCGCGGTGAAGTGCTCCATGAATGTCGTGGCCGCGATCTGGGTGCTCTTCGGCAGGTGGTCCAGCACGCCCAATCCAAGCTTTACAGCGGCCACAGGAAAGCTCAGGTCAATGCCGCTCTGCTCGAGCAGTTCATTTAGTTTGTCATGCTCACGCCCATGGATCGCCTCCTGCCCCATGAAGCCGGACACCTGATCCTTCAGACGTGCATCCTTGACGATGTCACGGAAATTTCTCACGGAATCCATAAAGAAGCGCTCGCCCGGCGGAAACCAGCTCGACAGCATGGCGAAGAACAGCGTAGCCGTGGCGTTGTCGTCGTAGAAATAACGTTTTGTGGCATCCATGCGGAAATCCATCTGGCGGGGCGGAATGCCGACGCGGGCTCCGGCGGGCTGGTGATGCTTGGTATTCATCGTGGTGGTTTCTTCAATCATGGCGCGTACTCCTGTTGTAATTGCGTTTTATAAGAGGCCCAATTCGCTGGCTGCCTTGCGTCCCCTGAGGTGATCTGCCAGTAAGGGTTTCCGCTGCCCTTGAACTGGCGCCGGCTACTGTGATGCGCCCCAAAGCGACGCGTCATGTCGATCAGCTGCGATCCTTTCGAGGGGCTGGTAAATGGGATCCGCCGAGGAGCAGGCTGTCGCCCTGCGCGCAACTCAAGAGATCCGCTCCCACATAACCCCGACCGCGACTCGGGCTCCGCCAACGCGCCAACCCAGTCACGATAAGAGGAAAACTGGCCCGCAAAGGCAGCGCCCACACCCTTGGTCGTATGACCAAATGTAAGGCGAAATTATCAGCAGGCACGGTTAACCAACAGGTGCATGCGTGCCAAATGGCTATCATTTTGGGCCATGGTGGCTTTACGAGCGGCGCTACCGATTACGCCGGTTTCGGCAGAGGCGTTTGCTTCTGCTCTTGATTCCTCGAACTTGTGATGTCCGGATCAGGCCGCCTGTCTACTTAGCCGACTGTACGGATTTCCGGAGCCAGCTCTCCCTGGGCGACACGCTACGAGCGCCTCGCCCATGTGAACTCCTTCGGCCATGCCCAACTGCGCGGAGTACTGCCGGCCAGGCTGCTGCAGACGCCGCTGCCGGTGGATGCGGTGGCAGCACACGTTGGCAACGAGGACACATCGAATTTCAGCCGCACCTTTCGGCGCTGGGTGGGCATGACACCGAGCGAGTTCCGCGCGGGCACCACGCGCAGGGTGGAGTCGTGCGGCCCGGATGTCACGGCACGTTCGGGCTATTGAAGAAAAAGACCGGAGGGACGTGGGCACGCCGATTCGCCTCGTGGCCGAACTCACGACGTGAGTCTGCCACTGTCCACTGGCGTGCTCAGCGCCTGGCAAGATTCCCGACTGTCCGCCTTTACCGGGAGCTGCGAACTATGCTCCCTCAGAGCGAACGGGCGATGATCTCCTTCATGATTTCGCTGGTCCCGCCATAAATGCGCTGCACGCGCGCATCGGCGTAGAGCTGGGTAATCGGATACTCCAGCATATAGCCGTAGCCACCGAAGAACTGCACGCACTCGTCGATGACCTTGCACTCCAGCTCGCTCAGCCAGAGCTTGGCGATGGACGCCGTCGCGGTGTCCATGGAGCCGTTGATCAGGCGCTCGACACAGTTGTCGGTAAAGGTACGCGCCACCACCGCCTGCGCCTTCACCTCGGCCAGCTTGAAGCGGGTGTTCTGCATGTCGAACACGGAGCGTCCGAACGCCTTGCGGTCCTTGGTGTACTGCACCGTGAGGTCCAGCGCGCGCTCGATGCGCCCGATAGAGATATTGGCCAGGATGGTCCGCTCGTAGGGCAGCTCCTGCATGAGCTGATAGAAACCCTGCCCCTCGACACCGCCCAGCAGGTTCGCCGCCGGCACGCGCACCTCGTCGAAGAAAAGTTCGCAGGTGTCCTGCCCTTTCTGCCCGAGCTTCTCCAGGATGCGGCCGACCTTGAAACCCGGCGCGTTCTTCGTCTCCAGCAGGAGCAATGACACGCCCTTGGCGCCGGCGCCGGTATCCGTCTTGGCGACAACCACGATGAGGTCGGCCAGGAAGCCATTGGAAATGAAGATCTTCGAGCCATTGATGACGTAGTCATCGCCATCGCGCACGGCCGTGGTCCGCACCCCCTGGAGATCGGAGCCGGCATTGGGTTCCGACATGGCAATCGCTCCCACCATCTCGCCGGACGCAAGCTGCGGCAGGTATTTACGTTTTTGCCCCTCAGTGCCCTGGTTGAGGATGTAGTGCGCGGCAATGGCATGGACATGCACCCCGAAGGAAGAGTCGCCGGCATAGGCAAGCTCCTCGAACAGCACGGCCATATGCCCGTAGTGACCTGCGCTGCCACCGTACTCCTCGGGCACGTCGGCCAGCAGCACACCGAGCGCACCCGCCTCCCGCCACAGCTCGCGGTCCACATGCTGTTGCGCGCGCCACTTATCTTCGTGGGCCGCCACTTTCGCCTGCACGAAGCGGCGCACCATGTCGCGATAGGTGCGAAGGTCGGCGTCCATCCAGGCCGGTTGAGGCGAAGTTGTCATCATGGGTTCTCCCGAAAGATCAAAGGGCCAGGCCACCGCCGCACACTACGGTCTGGCCACTGATGTAGTTGGATTCAGGCGTACAAAGCAGGTAAACGGCATCGGCCGCCTCCTCCGGCGTGCCGGCACGCCCCAGCGGAATGCCGGACTCGAAGGTCCTGGCCAGGTCGGGACTGATGCCGACCTTGATGTCGCGACCCTCGATGCGGATGGTGGCATCGCCACCGGCCACCGCTTCTGTCAGACGGGTCCGGATCATGCCGAAGGCCACGCAGTTCACGTTGACCTTGTAGCGGCCCCACTCCTTGGCGAGCGTCATGGTCATGCCGAGCATGCCGGCCTTGGCGGCGGCGTAGTTCACCTGGCCGGCATTGCCGCCGAGGCCGGCAATCGAAGAGATGTTCACCACCTTGCGGAACACCTCGCGTCCCTGCTCCTGCTCGGCCTTGCTCAGATTGCGGAGCACCGGCTGCGCGGCGCGCAGGATGCGGAACGGCGCCGTAAGGTGCACGTCCATCATGGCGTACCACTGTTCGTCGGACATCTTCTGGATCACGCTGTCCCAGGTATAGCCGGCATTGTTGACGATGATGTCCAGTCCCTGGAAAGACTGCAGGGCGGTCTTGATGAAGCGGTCCGCGAAATCCGGCGCGGTCACACTGCCGACGCAGGCCACCGCTTCACCGCCGCGCTCCCGGATCAGGGCGACCACCTCCTCGGCCGGGCTCGCCTCCAGGTCATTGACAACCAGACGGGCACCCTCGCTGGCGAGCTTGAGTGCAATGCAGCGGCCGATACCGCGGCCGGAACCGGTGACGAGGGCGACTTTGCCGGCGAGCTTTTGCGTCATGTCGTTGCTTCCATAAGTGAAGGGAAAACGTTGAGGCGGGTGATACAGTTCGCAGGCAGCGCCGCTTCACACGGCAATGACCGCTTCGCCCAGCATTTTCACCTCGCCGTACTGATTGGCGGACTGAATCGCCACGCGCACGCGACTTTCACCGTCACCCTCCATTTTCTCGACGATGTGACCCGTACAGGTGACAGCATTCTGCAGATGCGTGATGCCCACAAAGCGCGCCTCGAACGAACGTAGCTGCTGCTGGGGCACCCAGTTCGTAAGCAGGCGGCCCAACCAGGCCATCGACAGCATGCCGTGGGCGAAAACGTCCGGCATGCCGGCGCCACGGGCAAAATCGAGATCGATATGGATGGGGTTGTGATCGCCCGAGGCGCCGGCGAACAGCGCCAGCGTGCCGCGGCCAATCGCCGGCAGCTGTAGTGGCGGCAGGGGCTGCCCCACAGCCATCTCATCGAATGACATCATTCCGGAAACCCCTCAGCCATTGCGCTGGACGATCACGAAGGCAAGGTCGGTGACATGCTCGCCCGCCTGGTTGCTGACTCGGGTGTCCCGGGTAACAAATTCCAGGGCACCATTTTTCTTGTCGCAGATGTCGGTAATTCGGCTCGCGAATGTGAGCACATCGCCGGCGCAGGCCGGCCGGTGATACACAAACCGCTGCTCGCCGTGCAGGATGCGCGCGAGATCCATGCCAAGCAGTTCGAGCCAGTCAAGCGGATCCGGCCTCTCGAGCTCCAGCGCGAACAGGAAGGTCGGCGGCACCGGCAACGAGCGGTAGCCCGCGCGCCTGGCGGCGGCCTCGTTGCTATAGACCGGCGAGGTTTCGCCGATGGCTTTGGCAAAGAAACGCAGCCGTCCGGCCTCGACCAGAACGGAATGGCCCGGCAATGTGCGCCCGATCTGGGATCTGTCCAGCATGGGGCGCTAGGCCTTCTGGTAGAGGGTGACGACACAGGCGCCGCCCAGCCCGAGATTGTGCTGCAGGGCGTTGCGCGCTCCAGTAACTTGGCGCGCCTCAGCCTTGCCGCGCAGCTGGTGCGTCAGCTCATAGCACTGGGCAAGGCCGGTGGCACCCAAGGGGTGTCCCTTGGACAGCAGGCCGCCGGAGGGATTTGTCACTACCTTGCCGCCATAGGTGTTGGCGCCGGCTTCCACGAATCGCTCCGCCTCGCCAACCGGGCAGAAGCCCAGGGCCTCGTAGGTGATGAGCTCGTTATGTGCGAAGCAGTCGTGAAGCTCACAGACGTCGATGTCCTCCGGACCGACGCCAGAGCGCGCGTATACATGGCGCGCCGCTTCCTGGGCCATGCCGAAACCGACCAGGTTGATCATGTCGTGCGCAGCAAAAGTGCCCGGGAGGTCGGTGGTCATGGCCTGAGCGGCAATGAAGACATCGCGGCGCAGGCCATGTCGCCGCGCAAACGCATCGGAGACGAGCAGCGCGGCAGCCGACCCGCAGGTCGGCGGGCAGGCCATGGAGCGGGTCATGACTCCCGGCCACAGCAGTCTCTCGCTCATCACCTCTTCGGGCGTGACCACCTGCCGGAACAGCGCCAGCGGATTGTTGACCGCATGACGGCTGGCCTTAGCGCGGATCTTCGCAAAGGTTTCCATCTTCGTGCCGTACTTGCGCATGTGGCTCTGGCCGGCGCCCCCGAAATAGCGCAGCGCCAGCGGCAGCTCGACATCTACCAAGGCATCCGTGACGGCGTCGAAATCCTCGAAGGGGCTGGGGCGGTCGGTAAAAACGCTGCCGATGGCTCCCGCGTTCATCTGCTCGAAGCCGACCGCTAGCACACAGTCCGCCACGCCACTCGCCACCGCCTGCCGCGCCAGGTAGAGCGCCGTGGAGCCGGTAGAGCAGTTGTTGTTGACGTTGATGACGGGAATGCCCGTCATGCCCAGCGGGTACAGGGCCTTCTGCCCGCAGGTGGAGTCACCGTAGACATAGCCGGCATAGGCCTGCTCGACCTGGCCGTAGCTGAGGCCGGCATCGTCCAGCGCCAGCCGGGCCGCCTCGGCGCCCATCTCGTGGTAGGGCCTGTTCTGGCCAGGCTTCACGAACGGAATCATGCCAACGCCGGCGACAAAAACTCTTGGCTGACTCATGGGGCGCTCCTGCGAGTGACTTGGCCAAATGACCAAGCGTCGCAATGCTATTGGTCGCCTGCCCGAGGTGTCAAGCATGCTGCCCGCATGCCCTGCCCATGATGGACCGTCGGATTCTCCCCGTACGATGATTGGCCGCACAGGCTTTCCTGGCAGACAGCTTCTATTGCACTTTCTGAGTTCGGACTCGGACGGCTCGGCAATGGTCAATGGCTTCGCCAAAGCTTAAGAGCGTGTTTCTAAATTAGAGCCCATCTCAAAAATAGTTAGGTTCTAAGCGTCGGCCTACACTGATGCCCTGCTGATCTAGGGCGTAGGTGTGCGATGGAAATTACCGCACGGCAATGCTCTATTCTCGAGCCGCTGTTGCACGCCAAAGGGCGCTGGCAGCTCTTCAGCGCTGCTTCATCAGCGAAAACGAGCTGTACCACTGGCCGGAGGGAACCACCACGCTGGCCAGACTATCCGCGCCGAGCTTGACAGCGTTAGCAAGAAAAGGCGCGCCTCCACTTACCGTGCTTCCCAGCACGATGTCGGACCCGATCATGAGCTGGGCGGTTCTCGGTGTGGTTTCAGCTTCTGACAGCACATCGACACGGCCATTCTGCAAGGCCAGATCGCCGGTAATCTGCGCCAGGCGAATGTTCACATCCGAACGACCGGGCTCGGCGATCGAAATATAACTCCCGTCCGCATCGGGAGAGGAAAAATTGCTGACATTCAGGTCGGTAAATCTGAGCCGGGCACCGAAGCCCATATAGGAGGACCCGGAGGGAGAAGGGGATAGCGTCACCTCGAAATTATCGAACTCAAGATTGGCGTCCACATCCAGCAGCTTCACCTCGTCAGCGGCGGCGAGATCGCCCGATTTGATTTCCCCACCGCCCAGGCGCCCGTTAAAGCCGACGCGCACCTGGCCTGACTTGAGGTTGATCCCTTCCGGCTTCAAAGCCAGGAACAGGTCATTGAAGGCAAATAAAATATTGGACCGCAAGAAGCCGATGCCGAGCGTTGTGGTGCCCGCCCCCTTGGCGGCGGCAGTGTCGGCAATCATGAAGTGGCTGCCGCTGTTCCAGGCGCTGCTGTTGGAGGCGATCTTGACGAGACCGTCAAGCTTCATCCCCACCGTATTGGCCACCCCGGTCCCCGGGTAAATGAAGACATTGGCATCCACATCGCCCAGCGTGTAAATCAACGCCCAGGAAAAGGTCTGATCCTCCGGGGTACCAAGTGCCGACGTATCCAGATAATCACCGTCCTTGTTGATGTCGTCCTGAATCTTGACATTGGTGGAATAGGCATGCAGGTTGCCGTCGCGCACCAGCAACGCGAACCCATCCTCGGCGGCGACATTGAGATACTGTCCACCATTCGGGCACCCGGGACCGTTACTGGCGCCGCGCCAGCATAATCCGCCGGGCTCTTGCCCGGCCTTGACGACATCCAGGGTGATGTTGGGAAAGTTCAGGGCATAGGGCGCGCCCGCCAGCTTCTGCCAATTACTGAACACCAGGCGGGCATTCGCGCCAGGCTCCTGCGTAACCCAGGCAAAGCCGGGGTCAAAGTCCCAGCGCAGGCTCATGTTGATGCCCTCACTGCGGTTGGCTATATTTTCCACGCCCCCGCCATCGGTACCGTACCAGACACCGCCCCCGCGGACGGCCACCTGCAGATTGGTCAGCTTCCCCAGCCAGTTCCACTGCAGTACCGGCAGGTCGCCCGCTTTGTAGGTAAATGCATCCGCGGCTGCCGGCGCACCTTCGTAACGCAGACTGAAACCCGCATCCAGATTGGCTGTCGCCGCCTCCATGAAGAGGCCCTTGTCGGTGGCCACACCTACCTTTCCGCCGGTGAAGTCCAGCTTGAGGCGCAACGCATCGAACAGGGCTTCTGGCTGCCCGGCCGCGCCCTGGCGATAGAACAGCTTGGCATCGCCCAAGTCCAAGGAGAATGCCGCGGCGGCATCCGCGCTGTTGAGCAGACCCTTGCTATTGCTCAGGCTGAAGGCCACGGCGCTGTCCAGGGCGAAGCTGCCCAGAGAGCGGCTGGCGTCCACCTGGTGAACCACCTTGTCCACCAACAGGCGGGTTCGGGACCCCTGTAACGTCACCGCCATTCCCGGCACTGTCCCATCGCCTCCGGCATCGACAGTGGCGCTATAGGTGAAGTTGCCTGCAGTAGTTCCGCCATTCAGCGCGATAGGCTTCAAGGAAACATTTTCCACCTGCGCCCAGGCCTCCGGGTTGATGGTCACCCCCCCGACGGCGGATACGCCGCGGTCTACTGTCCAGCGCGAGGCGCTAAGAGGGATGGTGGAATGGCTCAATGTCAGGGTGAGCCCATCGCTGCCGTGCACACTGGCGAGGCTGTCATCCTCCATCGGCTCCAGCGCCCCCGCCAAGGGGGTGAGAAAAAGCAAGCCGAACCCACAGATTACCCAGGGGTGTAGCGACCTGCCGCGTTGAACCGTTGTCATCATGACACCTCAGCAAAACTTGCTGGAGCCGTAGCAATTCGAGACAGGGGACTGGTTCATATCCAGGTTATCGACATTCACCCCCTCCTGCATCTCGCCCAACAGTGCCACGGAGCCCAGCACACCATAATCGTTCGTTGTATTCAGGTTTCTGACTGCCGCATAGGGGATATTCATCCACCAGCCGGTGTTGGCCGTGGCCGCATAACCGGACTTGTCGAATTTTGGATAGGCAATTTGTTCGCGCTGGAACGACAGAAAGAAATCCTTGGTTTTCGTGCTATCGAGGATGATCGTGTGGACAAACCGCAAGGCTTCTTTCAGGTCCACATGCACGCTGTCATCCGGCGACAACAACCCGGAATAAATCATGGCCGGGAAATCATCGGGATGATGACTCTGCTTGGACACGACCAGCAGCTTGTCCATGCGGGTACCGCTGCGCCTGACGAAGAAGGGGTCGCGGAAGCTGGCATCGGCGCCGGTATTGTTGCCGGGATTGCCATCGCAGTTGGCATGCAGCGCCGCGCCGCCGCTGCCCATGCCCGTGGTATCGCCAAAGCAGGCATTGGCGGTACCCAGTGATGTCTGCGCGGCCAGCTTTCCAGACAGTTCCACATTCAGATAGCCGCTCATGTAGTTGATTCCGGACTCGCAGGCCAGCGCGCCAGCCCCGGTATTGGCGCCCGTATCGCAGGTGCCCCCGCGTTCCACGTTGACCTGGCCGTTGGCATACTCGCGCCCAATGCTTAACGCGCCGTCCGCGCTTTCAAAGCCAATCTTTATGCCGACGATCTCCCGGTTGGTCTTGTTGCCATCCTCCTTGACAGCGAGCTCGATATAAGGACGCCGCACCATGAAATCACTGGTCACCGCCGCGCCGGGAGCATTGCCGTTGCGCCCCATGAAGCGCACATAATCCATGTCGATGTCGCAGGCATTGGCCACCAGATTCTCGTTGCTGCCACCGCATCCCAGCTGCAGCTTGTCGATATTGAGATTGAAGGCCATGTCCACGTCCAGGCCGAGGCGGTAATAGGTGAAGTCTGTGGAGCTGCCGACCCCTCCCGCTCCCGTCAGCGAGTTGGGGCCAATCCTGTCGCTGACAAACAGGGCCTGCCCATTCACCTGCTCCAGCTCGGCATCATCCATTTCCTGAACGGCAACAGCCGGTCCCGCCTGC
Source organism: Moraxellaceae bacterium (assembly GCA_021156385.1). Classification (GTDB taxonomy): domain Bacteria; phylum Pseudomonadota; class Gammaproteobacteria; order Pseudomonadales; family Moraxellaceae; genus UBA2031. The sequence continues at coordinate 11,711 of JAJNDL010000004.1, forward strand.
AGCAGGATAAGCAATAGCAGCTGCGTCGCTCTTGATTTTCTATCCATGTGCCCTCTCCCTGCTAAAAGCCATACAGCCTGACCTTTCCATCCACATCAATCGTGGTGGTGTAGCCGGCGGTGTCCCTGATCCGGAAGCCGAGAAAGCTCCCGTTGGCGTCGTTGCCAAAGCCTGTGGCACCGTATTCCAGCGCCATTCGCCCTACCTCCAGCCCCAGGGTGATGTCGTTCTCGAAGACGCCCGGACTGCCGGTGAAAGACAGCTGCAGCGCCGGCAGGTTTCTCGGATCGCAACCGGCCAGCAAGCACGTGCCCGCATCATTCTTAAAACGGGCATCGTCCCGGTAGGCGGTGTAGGCAGCGGGATTGAAGGAACCGTCCACATTCAGCCCATCGATGAAGAGCCGGCCAAAAAAATCCTTGAGCATGAGCCACTCGCCACCGCCCCCCGCACGATTGGCGAACTTGACTCCCAGCTTGCAGGGATTGTTGAGGCCCACGCAGCTGGATAACGATGCCAGTGGCGCGCCACTGGCATCGGCATTCATGCGATGCTCCAGCAACAGTGCGACCCCCTGCTGACCTGCCACGCCCGCCATCTCGTCATCGAGCAACTCTTCCATGCCTGCACAGGCAGTACCGGAAAGCCCCGCCATCAGCGTGACAAGGGCGAACGCCCCGTAAGCACGAGACAAGGGCCGTGCGCGACCTCGCGTACAATTGCTGGCGCTCATGGACCGGCTCCCAGCGTGGTGATTTTCAAATGCTGGATCAGCATTCCCTCGATTCGGCTATCGCCCAGGTTCACCGAGGACAGCCCGGTACGGCTGGCGGTGATCACAGGCACGGGGGGATCATTATCCAAAGGAGCATCGGCATTGGGCCGGCTCGCTGTCGCCGTGAACGTTCCAGCGGCGGTCGCCTTGCTGAAAATGATGCCGTCGGAGGTAGAGCTGAAGGCATTGCAGAGAGAGCCCGCCGCTCCGCAGTTGGGGCCGTTGCCCGGATACCAGTCTCCCCAGCGCGCATACCCATGGGTCTCGCGATAGCGGTCCGGTCGCCCGTTACGCTGGTAGCCGCAATTGGCGCCACTGTAACGAGGGTCCTCGCATCCCAAGGCGGAGGTGGAAATGCTGTAAAAATCGTTGTAGGCATTTGCCTGGTTGGGCAGCCGCGTAAGCGCTATGACAAAGTTGCCGTTGCCCGCCGTGGCACCGCTTTGGGTGTCGTCCAGAATGAGTGATTGGTAGAACAGCTGCCCTAACGGGAAATACGCATTCACATTGCGGAACTTGAGACCGGGTGCATCGTCGGCTGATGTGCCATTGGCGAACAGAGGCACGCTTCCCAGTGCGCCGGCACTGCCGCTGGCCTGGGCCAGGCTAAAGCGGAAGTCTCCCGATAACCGGCTATACCAGTTCAGGGCCAGGGTGCGGTCATTGTTGTCCTGGTTCTGGAATACCCTGAATACGGTGCCCGCCGACATGTTGGCGGCGGAATACGTCTCCGTGGTCGTGGTTCTGTCGCTTCGGGTACACAAAAATCCACAGCTCACTGAAACCACTACATTTTTAGTGGTAGTCGTGGGCGTGTATTGATAGGTGGTCCCGACCGGGTCGCTGACGTTCTGCGTCGTGGTGGTGGACGTGCTGCTGGTGATCGCGGTATGGGGCGCCACCGGCTTGCCAACGATCATGACCTGGCTTTGCAGCAGGCCGCTATTGGTGCCCCCTGACTTGCCCACCTCCGCCTCCCCCCAGAAAGCCCAGCGGTAGGGATCTGAATTGGTCGGCCCCAGGACCTCCAGCACCACCTTGGTGATGCTGTTGTTCTGAAAGTCATACGCTGTCTTGTCGAACACGCGCAGCAGATAGGGATTGTCAAAGGGCGCCATCAGAAAGCCGGTATTCGCCACAGGGCAGAAGGCATGGCCACATGCCTCACCCGTCCAGCCCCGACCATCGACGGCGCCGGCTCCCGACAGGGTAAGGCCATACCATCGCAGATCCCCGCGCTTGAAGACCGACCCAGTCGCGGGGACCGTGCCGATCTGCTCGAAATAGCCGGTGTTTTTCATCTGGAAGCGGAAGTCTTCCGCCACAATGGCGACACCTTCGCCGGTGACATCTGCCAGCTCCGCATCGTCCATTGCCGTCGGGGCATAACAGAGCCCCAGAGAATTAGGCATGGAAAGTGCGAGCAACACGCCGCCCATCCAAACTCGGCGATGCCATCCTGGCATGAGAAAGTTTTTGTTATTCATTACCAAGTCAACCCCGAAGGGTCCCCAGTTTTTTATGAGGCAAAACCCGCCGCAGGCTCACACAGGGAACGTAGAAGCCTTCCGCTGCGCAGCAATCAGGTTCGCGCACTTTCGTCCGATGATTGGTCGACCGGCCAAATTGGCAGTGGAGAATAATTTTGGCCAAACGGCCAAGTCAATACTGTTTATCAGATATCTTCAAAGCGTCAGTATGAAAAACCCGGAAAGAGTCGATGTCGTCACACTTTACTAATGCTTGATAAACGGCTCTTCCTTCCGCCACAGCGCAAGCAACCCGGCCCCGTCATTGGAAGCGAAAAACCAAACGGGAGCTCCACGGAATAAATGCCGATAACGGGCGCATCCGCCTCGGCCAGCACATAAATCCGGAATTCCGCCGCCAGTTTTCTCTTCAAAACTTCCGCAAATGACTTGCATGGCGAAGGACAACAACATGGCAGAAGGAAGGCGGCTCTGCTTTTGGCGCCCTCTCACCAATGGGCGCAATGAAGTAGTCGCCCTCGCAAGGCAGGCTTTCCACGAAATTCCCTTTTCTGACAGTCAAGCATGCCTATACGAAGAGCCAGGAAACACAGCAAGGAGATCCCGCGGCCACACGGAGCGCTAACAATGCTTCATAGTAGGTGCGACATATGCCGAATCTGCTTTGCACCGGCGCCCAGATGGCCCCGGGCACCAGAAACAGGACAGGATGATTCGATATCTACTTGCTGCACCCCGGGCCCGGTCAGGACACCTGGCGGTCCCTGCCGCTCCAGTACGGCTTGCGCAGCTCCGTCTTCAGCACCTTTCCGGCACCGCTCAGTGGCAGCGGTTCGTTGCGGATCTCCACGCTGCGCGGGATCTTGTAGCCGGCAATCCGCGCCCGGCAGTGAAAGATGATGTCGGCGGGCACGAGGTTCTCCCCCGGCCTGGGGACGACGATGGCATGCACGCACTCGCCCCACTTCTCGTCCGGAATGCCGATGACCGCGCATTCCTGCACGCCGGGATGCAGGTGGATGGCGCC
>JAJNDL010000202.1 GCA_021156385.1 Moraxellaceae bacterium
CAGGGTTTCGAGGTAGCCGTCGGCCTGATTCCCTTCCTGGTGGCAATGCTGGTGGCCGTTGCGGTATTCCGTGCCAGCGGAGCGCTGGATGCGCTCCTGCAGAGCCTGTCCATGCTGTTCGCGGCCATCGGGCTCAACACCGACTTCGTGCCGGCGCTGCCGACAGCCTTCATGAAGTCGCTGTCCGGTTCCGGGGCACGTGCCATGATGCTGGAGACTTTCCAGCACTACGGCGTCGACTCCTTTCCGGGCTATGTCGCCGCCATCGTCCAGGGGTCCTCGGAGACGACTTTCTACGTGCTGGCGGTGTATTTCGGCTCGGTGGGTATCCGGCGCGAGCGGCATGCACTGGCCTGTGGCCTGTTTGCCGATTTTGTCGCGGTGGTGACGGCCATCGTGGTGGCCTACTGGTTCTTCCATGCCTGAGCGAAATTGGCGGTAAAAGGCGCCTGCGTCGTTTCCGCGGACGGTTCCGCCCGCTACAATCCGCCACGTTTCGTAGGCCCAAGCGGGGAGTCCAGAATGCGTCGTGTCATCTTCAACCAGAAGGGCGGGGTGGGTAAGTCCAGCATCACCGTGAACCTGGCGGCCATCAGTGCTGCCGAAGGCAAGCGCACGCTGGTGGTCGACCTCGACCCGCAGTGCAACGCGACGCAGTACCTGCTCGGCGAGGCCGCCGAGTTCTCCCGCGACAAGCCCGAGCTCTCTCCCAACATCGGCCAGTTCTTCGCGCAGACGCTGTCTTTCAGCCTGAAGGAAAAGCCCATCGCGGAATACGTGCACGCCACGCCGCACGAAAACCTGTTCGTGATTCCCTCCAACCCCGAGCTTGGCGAAATCGAGCACCTGCTGGAGAGCAAGCACAAGATATTCAAGCTGGGTGCCGCACTGAAGTCGCTGTCCAGCACCTATGACGCCATCTACATCGACACGCCGCCGGCCTTCAACTTCTATACGCTGTCGGCGCTCATCGCCGCGCAGCGCTGCCTGATTCCCTTCGACTGCGACGCCTTCTCGCGCCGCGCGCTCTACACGCTGCTGGAGAACGTGCAGGAGGCGCGTGCCGACCATAACGACGAGCTCGAGGTCGAGGGCATCATCGTCAACCAGTTCCAGGCGCGTGCGTCGCTGCCGGTGAAGCTGGTCGAGGAGCTGCGTGCGGAGGGGCTGCCCATCATGAAGGCGTCGTTGTCGTCGTCGGTGATCATGAAGGAATCCCACGAGAAGGCGCTGCCGCTGATCCATCTCTCGCCGCGCCACAAGCTGACCGAGGAATTCGTGGCGCTTTTCAAGGAAATCGACGCTGCCTGAGTTCCAGGCCAGGCCGAATGAAAAAGCCGCCTTCTGGCGGCTTTTTCATTCGGGCCTCAGGCATCGTGCCGTCGCAGCGACTTGAAAGCCAGCAGCGTGCGCTCGCGTGCGGCAGCATGGTCCACCATCGGTGACGGGTAGGCGAGGCCGGGATGTTCACCGCGGCCATGCGGATCGTGGATGTCGCCGTCGAAGTCGCCCAGCTCCGGAACGTATTCACGGATGAACTTGCCGTCCGGATCGAATTTCCGGCTCTGCGACACCGGATTGAAGATGCGGAAATAGGGGACGGCATCGTTACCCGTCGAGGCCGACCACTGCCAGCCGCCGTTGTTCGCCGCAAGGTCGCCATCGATCAGGTGCTGCATGAAGTAGCGTTCGCCGAGCCGCCAGTCGAGTAAGAGGTCCTTGGCCAGGAACATGGCCGTGACCATGCGCAGCCGGTTGTGCATCCAGCCCACGCGCAGCATCTGCCGCATCGCGGCGTCGACGAGGGGAAAGCCCGTGCGCCCTTCGCACCAGCGCCGGAAATCCGCATCGTCGTGACGCCAAGGCAGGGCGGCGGTTTCCGCCCGGAAGGGCCGGTGGCGGCAGACCTGCGGCCAGCCAACTAGCACGTGCTTGTAGAAATCGCGCCAGGCGAGTTCGGCGATCCACTGTGTCGTGCCGCTGCTTTCACCGTGCCGTGCCTGGTGCTGCAGCGCTGCGTTGAGGCACTGGCGCGGTGAAACCGCGCCAATCGCGAGATAGGGCGAGAGCCGGCTGGTGCCTGGCTGCGAAGGAATGTCGCGACGCCGCTCATAGGCGTCGATCGCCGTGCCGGCAAAGCGAGCGAGGCGTGCCAGTGCCTCGTCTTCGCCTGCCGGCCACCAGAGCGCGGCCGTTTCCGGCTCGACATGCGAAGCGAAGCCTGCCACCGCTGCCGGCCGCGGATCGCTTGCAGCGTACGCCTGCCTGCGCGGCTGCGGCGCAGGCAGTGGCTTCATGCCTGATGCCAGGACGCGCTGCAGCCAGACCCGCTTGAACGGCGTGAAGACGGAGTAGAAACCGCCATCGGCCTTCGTCAGCGTGCCGGGCGGAACTGCGCACTGGTCGTGATGCAGGTAAAAACCGATGCCGGCGCGGGCGAGCAGCGTCGTGGCCTGCCGGTCGCGGGCAATCTCGTTGACCTCGTACTGCCGGTTGGCGTGGACCTCGTCGATGCCATGATGCACTGCCAGCGCCGCGAGGTCGGCGGGCAGGGTGGAGAAGTCGGGGCTGTGCAGGACCAGCAGCGGGATATTGAGCGCTTTCAGTGCACGGTCGAGTTCGCGCAGCGTGCGGAGTTCGAAATCGATGCGCACACCGGCCACGTCGTGGCTCCGCCATTGCCCGGGTGTCACCGCATAAACACAGGCGACGGCGGCATCCCTGTCGGCGCACGCGGCTGACAGTGCGGTGTTGTCGATGCTGCGCAGGTCGGTGCGCAGCCAGGCGAGGTGCCGTCTCATGCCTTGCCGCTGCGGCGGCCGCGCCAGTCCTCGACGCCCTTGCGGATGCTGCTCAGGTCCTGGAACTGCTGCACGCCCTCGACGATCCGCTTGCCTGTATGCAGCGCATTGCCACCGGCCCATATCTCGACCTGCAGGGGCAGGCGGAAACGCAGGTCCTCGAGGAAGTCGATGGCGCGGCTCGCTGGATAGGAGGCGCTGAAGGACAGCGCGACGATGTTCATGCGGTGTTTCTGTGCCGCCTGCACGATGTCGCGCACCGGCATCACGGCACCGAAGCAGACAGCGTCGATGCTGTCCAGGCGCAGCATGGCCTCGACCATCAGGATGCCCAGCGTATGGTTCTCGCCGGGGGGCGTGGTCAGCATGACGCGAGGCGAGGCAGTGGCGGTACGCAGGCCGGTGATGGCAGTGCGGATCTGCGACTGCACCTGCTCGCTGTAGAGGTGCTCCTCGTGCACTTCGATGAGTCCGCGCATCCAGGCGTCGCCGACGATGGTGTTGGCATACTGCAGGAAATCCAGGATGAACGCCTGCAGTCCCATGCGCACCATCTGGTGCGAGAGATATTCGCGGATCTGGTGCGCATCGCCATTGCGGAGCATGCCGATCAGTTCCCGCTCCAGCTCTGGCGCTGACTCCAGCGATTTGCTGTAGCGGGTGCGCAGCAGTTTCTCGAGCTCTTCGATGGGCATGCCGATGATCTTGCCCGGGCGGAAGCCGTGGTCGAGCAGGCGGCGCAGCAGGCGCAGCTTGTTGACCTGGTCGGTGGGATAGATGCGGTCGCCCTGGGCGTCGCGGGCAGGCGCCGGGAAGCCGTAGCGGCGTTCCCACATGCGCAGCAGTTCCTTGGAGACGCCAGTCTCGCGCTCCACCGCATTGATGGGCAGCAGGGGAGCGGCGCTTGTTGCCGGATCGGGAAGGTCGTCCAATTTTATGTCAATCACTGTGTCTGCACTCGTTTCCTGATGGTCCGCAGCAGCCAGCCCAGGACAGGAAGCTTCTCATAAACCTCGGCGGCCGCATCCCAGTAGTCGCGGTGTGCGGCGACGCGTCCGTCGGCGGCGAATACCAGGTGGGTGCTGCCGTGTATGCACATGGGGCGGCCCCTGACGGCGAAGCTCATGTCCCACACGAGGAAGGCCTGGTCGCCTTCGCGCAGCACGCTGGTGATCGCGAAGCGCGGGCTTTGCAGGACGCGGAACATTTCAGCGTAGACGTGGTGCAGCTTTTCCCGCGAACGGAATTCATGGAAGGG
>JAJNDL010000203.1 GCA_021156385.1 Moraxellaceae bacterium
GCCGCCAGCGGCAGCACGGCGAGATTATAGGCAAGCGCCCAGCCCAGGTTCTGGCGGATGACGCGGCCACTGCGGCGCGCCATGTCGCGCGCGACGACGAGCATGCGCAGGTCGTCGCGCAGCAACAGGCTGTCGCCGGTCTGCTGCGCGAGATCGGTGCCGGAAGCCATGGCCACGGAGAGGTGGGCCTGCGCCAGCACCGGCGCGTCATTGACGCCGTCGCCCACCATCACCACGACCGCCCCGGTCTGTTGCAGCGCCTGCATCCGCTCGCGCTTCTGTTCCGGCGTCAGGCCGCCGAAGGCCTGCTGCATGCCGAGCGCGGCGGCCATCTCGGCAGGAGCGCTGGAACGGTCGCCGGACAGCAGCCAGGTCTCGAGGCCGCGCGCCTGCAACTGCGCGATCACGGTGGCTGCTTCCGGACGCAGCGTGTCGGAAAGGCGGAAGGCGGCGAGGGCGCCGTCGTCGTCGGCCAGCCAGAGGCGCTCGAGGTCCGCCGGCGTGGCGCGCCCCTCCAGCGCGAAGTGCGCGTGGCCGAAGCGATAGCGCCTGCCGTCGATGATGCCGGACACGCCGGCGCCGGTTTCGTGCCGCATGTCCTCCACCGCTGGCAGCGATGGCAGACGCAGCGCCTGGAAGGCCTGCGCCACCGGATGCTCGGAGCGCTGCTCGAGCGCGCAGGCGAGGCGCCGCGCATCTTCCCCGTTGCCGCGCAACACCGTGGTTTCCTCGATGTGCAGCGTGCCGGTGGTCAGCGTGCCGGTCTTGTCGAAGAGCACGTGCGTGGCGCGCGCGAACGTCTCCAGCACATGGCCGCGGCTGATCAGGAAGCCGCGTTCGGCCAGCGTGCCGGTGGCGCTGGCCAGCGCCACCGGTGTCGCCAGCGAGAGTGCGCAGGGACAGGTCGCCACCAGCACCGCCAGGGTGATCCAGAACGCCTGCGCGAAGCCGCCAGCCAGCCACCAGGCGGCGAATACCAGCGCCGAGAACACCAGCACGATGGCAACGAAAAGCTGCGCGACGCGGTCGGCCTGCTGCGCCAGCCGCGGCTTCTCCGCGAGCGCGCGATTGAGCAGGCGGCCGAGGGTGCCGAGCGTGCTGTCGCCGGCCGCGCGCAACACCTCGACCAGCAGCGAGCCTTCGCTGTTCAGGCTGCCGGCCATGACGCCATCGCCGGCCTGCTTGGCCACGGGCAGCGGCTCGCCGGTGAGCTGCGCTTCGCTGACGGCACTGCGGCCCTCCAGCACCACGGCATCGGCCGGCACCGTTTCCCCGGGCTTCACCAGGACGCGGTCACCGGCCTGCAGCTCGCCGACGGCAACGACGCTCTGCGTGCCGTCCGCCGCCACGCGCGTGGCCAGCGGCGGCGCCAGCGCCATCAGGTTGGCGACGGCGTCGCCGGCGCGAGCCCGCGCGTGGGCCTCCAGGTAATGGCTGGTCAGCAGGAAGAAGATGAACATGGTGACCGAGTCGTAATACGTCTCGCCGCTGCGTGCGAGCGTCGCCCAGACACTGGCGAAGAAGGCGGCGAACAGCGCCAGCGTCACCGGCACGTTCATGTTGAGCTGGCGGTTGGCGAGCGCGCGCCGCGCGGAGGCATAGAGCGGCCATCCGGAATAAAAGAATACCGGGGCTGTGATGAGCAGGTTGATCCAGTTCAGGTAGTCGCGGTATTCGGCCTCGATGCCGCTCCAGTCGCCGACGTAGAGAGCACCGGCATACATCATCACCTGCATCATGCCGAAGCCGGCGACGGCGAGACGCTTGAGCAGCGTGCGGTTCTCCGCGCGCATCTGCCCGGCGTGCGCATCGCTGCGGTAGGGATGGGCGCGGTAGCCGATGCCGGCCAGCGTGGCCAGCAGGTGGCTGAGCGTGGTCCTGCCGCTGTCCCAGGCAAGGTGCAGGCGGTGCGTGCTGAGGTTCACGGCGGCCGCCGTGACGCCAGTCTCCTGCTGCAGCTTCTTCTCGATCAGCCAGGCGCAGGCGGCGCAACTCATGTTCTCGAGACTGAGTTCGATGCTGGCGGCATCGCCTTCCCGCGCCACGATATCCTGCTGCGCCGCGGGATGGTCCCAGGCCTGCAGCGACTGCAGCGAAGGCGGCAGCACCGGTGCCTCGGCGCGCCCGTCGCGGTCGAGGTAGTAGTCCTCGAGTCCGCTGTCGACGATGGTCTGCGCCACGGCCTGGCAGCCGGCGCAGCAGAAGTCGCGCATTTGCCCCAGCACCACGCCGCGTAGTTGCAGTCCGCCGGGAACCGGCAGGCCGCAGTGGTAGCAGGGCAGGGGAGCGGGGCTATTCATGGCTCAGCGAGAACTCCTCGCGCGGAAAATCGCGGACGCCGGTCAGGCGCCATTCCGGACTGCCCAACTCGACGGCATAGCGTCCCTTGAGCGGCTGCGCGAGCTGGCCGCGGTAGCTGCCGTCACGCCGCGCGAGCGTCAGGCTCTGGTCGGCGCTGGCGAGGGTGGGGTGCGAGAAATTCAGCGTCAGCGTGGCAGGCAGGGCGGCCGCGGCATCCTTCAGGCGGAGATCGACGATCACCTCGCCGGTGACGGCGTCGATGCGCAAGCCGGCGGCGAGGCCGAGCCGCGTCGCCGCACTGTCGCGCGCGATGCTCTGGTTGATGGCCTTGCCTTCCTTGTACCAGTCGTCGCGCACCAGGCTGTCCTGGTGCACCACGGCGATGACCACCGTGGCGATGCCGGCGACCACCGCGCTGGCCGGCAGCGCCAGCATGAACCAGACCCAAGGATGCCGGTACCAGGGTTTTCTCTCTTCGTGTGCATGGCTCATGGGTCGGTCTCCTCAGCGTACGGCCGGTGCCAGAAAGCGGCTTTCGATGGACTTGGCGATGTCACCGTCGTCCTGCGACCGCACCCTGAATTCTATGTCGTATTTGCTGGTGTCGAGTTCGCCCGGATCGGCCACCAGCGTCACCGGCACCGAGACGAGTTCGCCGGCCTTCACGCGGAGTTCCAGCGGCTTGCTGAAGCGGATGTGCCGGTCACCCGTCAGCGTCACCGTATAGACGTGGTCGCGCTGCGCCTTGTTCATCACCTTGAGCAAGTAGACGTTCTCGATCAGGCCTTCGCTGTTCTCGCGGTAGAGCTGGTTGCGGTCGCGGATGGCTTCGACCTCCAGCGGCACGCGCAGCGCCAGCGTGACGACGAAGAGCGTGGCCATGATGCCGATCATGGCGGCATAGCCGACCAGGCGCAGGCGCAGGAACCGGTAGCGGCCGCCGTGCTCGAGGATGTTCTCGGTGGTGTAGCGCACCAGGCCGCGCGCGTAGCCCATCTGGTCCATGACCGAATCGCAGGCGTCGATGCAGGCGGCGCACTGGATGCATTCGAACTGCAGGCCGTTGCGGATGTCGATGCCGGTGGGGCAGACCTGCACGCAGAGCTCGCAGTCGATGCAGTCGCCAAGCTTCTGCGCGGCCGGGTCGGCGCTGCGCTTGCGGTGGCCGCGCGGCTCTCCGCGCTTCGTGTCGTAGGAGATGACCAGCGTGTCGCGGTCCACCATCACGCTCTGGAAACGGCCGTAGGGACACATGTACATGCAGACCTGCTCGCGCAGCCAGCCGGCGTTGAGGTAGGTGGCGCCGGTGAAGAAGAGGATCCAGAACAGTTCCCAGAAGCCGACCCGGAAGTTGAGCAGCTCGTAGGTGAGGTCGCGCGCCGGCGTGAAGTAACCGACGAAGGTGATGGCGGTGACGAAGGCCACGGCCAGCCACAGCGCATGCTTGGCGCCGCGCCTGAAGCACTTGTTGACGGAGAGCGGCGCCTTGTCGAGGCGCAGCCGGGCATTGCGGTCGCCTTCGGTGAAGTTCTCGATGATCAGGAATATCTGCGTCCACACCGTCTGCGGACAGACGTAGCCGCAGTAGACGCGGCCGGCGAACACGGTGACGGCGAACAGGCTGAAGGCCGCCATGATCAGCAGCCAGGACAGGAACACGAAGTCCTGCGGCAGGAAGGTCCAGCCGAAGATGTAGAACTTGCGCGCGGGCAGGTCGAAGAGCAGGGCCTGGCGACCGTCCCAGGT
>JAJNDL010000005.1 GCA_021156385.1 Moraxellaceae bacterium
CAGGGCCTGCTGCATCGCGGCATAGTCATCACCAGGAGTGATCCCCTCGATGTTGAAGCGACGGTAGTCGCGCTTTCGTGGGCCGTTTTCATCAAATACCACGCAGGACGCCACCGTGGCCTCCCCCATGGAGTGGCTGATATCGAAGCACTCCATCCGGGTAATCGGACTTTCCCGTCCCAACGCCTCCTGCAAGACCGAAAAACGAACCCCGAGCTGGCTGCGATTCGCGAGCCATGTGGCGAGGCCCTGTTCGGCATTGAGCCGAGCCAGCTGCAGCCACGCTTGCCGTGTTTCTCGTACACGATGCTTGAGGACTACATCGCGGCCATGCAAGGCCTTGATTGCCTCCTGCAGCGCACCCGCCCCCGCCAGCTGGACATCCGTAATTATCTCGTCCGGGATATCCAGCCCCCCTTCCGCCCGCAAGTAAAAAGACGGAAGAAACTCTTCGAGAATTTCAGTAGCCGACGTTTCGCCATGCATGTTTGGCTGGAACGACTTACTGCCCAGTACCCTGCCATCCCTGACAAACAGCACCTGTACGCATACTCCGCCAGGCTGCGCTGCAACCGCCCATACATCAGCATGGCCAGAGGTACGAGTCACATACTGCTGCTCCTGGAGGCGACGCAGTGCCGTGAGCTGATCCCTGTATACCGCAGCCGACTCAAAATCGAGGCCTTCTGCGGCAGCATTCATCCGTGCGATCAGGTCGCTCGTAATCTCGTCATTCCTGCCCTCCAGGAACTGGATCGTATGCGTAACATCATTTGCATACTCCTCGGGGCTCACGAGACCGACACAGGGAGCGCGGCAGCGCTTGATCTGATGCTGGAGACAGGGTCTGTCCCGGTTGCGGAAAAAGCTGTCCTCGCATTGACGCACCTGGAAGAGCTTCTGCATGACGTGCAGGCTCTCCCGTACGGCCTGTGAGCTGGGATAGGGCCCGAAATACCGCCCCTTGGCCTTCTTGCTACCACGATGGAAGGTCAGCCGGGGGAAAGGCTCGCCTTCGGAGATGAATACGTAAGGATAAGATTTGTCATCCCGGAGAACGATGTTGTAAGGCGGCAGGAGTTCCTTGATCAGGGTCTGCTCGAGCAACAGGGCCTCGGTTTCGGAGGATGTCAGGGTGACTTCGAAGTGTACGATTCGGGCAACCAGCGCCCTGGTCTTGGGGCTATCGATATTTTTCTGAAAGTAGGAACTTACCCGATTCCTGAGATTCAGGGCCTTACCGACATAAAGAACTTCTCCTCCGGCGTCGAGCATTCGGTAGACGCCAGGGAGCGACGGCAGCGTTTGCAGCAGGGAAGTAATGTGCTCGGAATGATCGACCGAAGAGGCCATCCAGCAACACCCACAGCTCAGGCCAAGTCAGCGCTCAGCAAGCCATGGCGCACTGCCAGCAGGGTAAGCTCGACATCACTGTCGATACCCAGCTTTTCGAAAATCCGGTAACGATAGCTATTAACTGTTTTGGGGCTAAGGAAAAGCCGGTCGGAGATTTCCTGAACCTTCTGGCAGTTAACGATCATCATGGTGATCTGCATTTCCCGCTCGGAAAGAACCTCGAAGGGAGAGCTCTTTTCCTCTTCAAGGTTCTTGAGGGCCAGTTGCTGGGCAATTTCAGGGCTGATGTAACGTTGACCGCTAGCTACCGTCCGGATTGCCTTGACCATCTCTTCAAGGGCGGCCCCCTTGGTCAGGTAACCAGCGGCACCGGCCTTTAGAAGACGAGAGGGAAACGGCTCTTCATCACAGACCGTAACAGCCACAACCCGGACATCCGGATCTTGCCGAAGCAGCTTACGCGTAGCTTCCAACCCCCCAATACCCGGCATTTTTACATCCATGAGAACTACTTGCGGATTAAGCTCACGAGCCAACCTGATCGCCTCTTCCCCACTTGCGGCTTCGCCTACCACCTTGAGGCCGCTGATATCAGTCAGCATGCGGGTGATACCCATGCGCACCAGATCGTGGTCGTCAACCACAAGGACCTTGATCACGCTTTACTCCATAAGGATGCAGAAACGTCCGGGATACCGGACAAGAGCTGACAGGTTAATACGCCCCCTCGCCCCGGGAAAGTAGGTAAATCTACTGAGAATTCACTGTTTAAGAAAAAAATCGCAGGGCAGACCGCGCCAAAGAAAACCCATATTCCATTACACATCAATGACTTGCCTTCACAATAAAAAATTGAGGTCGAATTGTGATTTTGTTAAAAAGCTCACAAGAACCGTTAGCAAACTGTTGATAAAGTGATACCCTCATCTTTTGATTTTTCAAAGGATTGAGCCCCTATTTTCAAGCGGCACCACAGGTGTCGCGGGCTATATCGAGTACCCTAAATGCGACAGATCCTAAAGTTCGGCTTACGTTACCTGTTAGTCGGCCTCGTCACTATCGGCGTGAGCCTGCCTGCAGCCGCAGCTAGCAACACATCCAATTCGCCCAGCAAAACCAGCGTTCAGAAAAAATCCGGCAAGACTGCCCAGAAAAAAGCAGGCAAGCGCCACGTTGCAAGCCGCAAGAAAGCCTCTTCCCGAGTTTCCCGATACGGCAAGCGTCGCGCTCCGGTAGCGCGAATGACCGCAGCCGAGAGACAGCGCCTGGCTGCCCTTGCCAGCCTGCCGCACCGTGTAGGCCCCACCGAGATTTTCCAGATACCCGAGGCCCAAGCCTCTCTTTATCTACAGTCTCGCGCTGCGGTGGTCATGAATGCGGAAACGGGTGAGGTGCTCTACAGCAAAAATCCGAACCGCACCATGCCGATTGCCTCAATTACCAAGCTGATGACCGCCATGGTAGTGCTGGACGCCCAGTTGCCCATGGACGAGAACATCACGATCTCGGACGCCGATGTGGATACCTTGCGCCACACCAGTTCCCGGCTTGCCGTGGGTACGACCCTGCCGCGCCGCGATGTGATGCTGCTTGCCCTGATGGCGTCGGAAAATCGCGCTGCCGCCGCCCTGGCACGGACCTATCCTGGCGGGACACCGGCCGCGATTGCAGCCATGAACCGCAAGGCACGCGAACTCGGCATGACCCATACCCAGTTTCTGGATGGTACCGGCTTGCACAGCCAGAACTCTGCCTCGCCGACCGACCTCGTTCGCCTGGTCAAGGGCGCCCGTGCCTACCCGGAAATCCAGCAGTATTCGACCACGGCCGAGCACGTGGTGTATGCAAGAGGTCGTGCCCTGCATTACCGAAATACCAATGCCCTCGTGAAGAACGAAAACTGGAACATCGAAGTTTCCAAGACCGGGTTCATCAATGAGGCAGGCAAGTGCCTGGTCATGCAGGCACGGATCAAGTCACAGCCGGTCGTGATCGTCCTGATGGACTCAGCCGGCCGTTATACGCGAATCGGCGATGCCAATCGTGTAAAACAGTGGCTCGAAACCGCGCTGGAAACGAATAGCGAGCCCATCGACTCCAATCTCTGATTCCGGGACACTCACAAAGCAGGGCAATGCCCTGCTTTGTTTTTTGCGAATCTGCCCCTCCAACCACACGGAGGCTGTCTTTGCTGGCACTTGCATTCGCCCTCGCCGCCCTTGAGGCGCTGGCAATCCTCGTACTGCTGCGCAACCGCAAGCGACGGAAGCAGGCCCTGTTGTCGCTGCGCGAAACGCTGAGCCTGCTCGAGCAACGACTCAGTACCCGAACCGAATCTTGGCGCCAAGCCACCGACATCCTTGAACAGGCAGAGGAGCGTCACCGCATCACCACCGCCCTCCTCAACGAGACCAAGGAAT
Organism: Moraxellaceae bacterium; assembly: GCA_021156385.1. Taxonomy (GTDB): domain Bacteria; phylum Pseudomonadota; class Gammaproteobacteria; order Pseudomonadales; family Moraxellaceae; genus UBA2031. The sequence goes on from JAJNDL010000005.1 coordinate 3,777, forward strand.
ACCTCAACAGCATCATCAATTCGATGCCGTCGATCATGATCGGTGTCACCCCGAGTGGTCATGTGACCCACTGGAATGCGGCTGCGGAGCTTGCAACCGGCATCCGCGAGAAGCAGGCACTCGGATTCCGCCTGCATGAGATCTACCCGGACCTGCCGGTTACGCCCGCGATGATCGAGGAGGCCATCGCCAACAGCGAGCCTTCGACCCAGGAGAACGTGAAAGTCGAGCACCTCAACGTGGTGCGCTACGTGGACATCACGGTCTATCCCCTGCACTCGCTGGAGCTGACCGGCGCGGTGATCCGCGTCGACGACGTCACCCTGCGACAGAAGCTGGACAGCATGATGCTGCAGAATGAGAAGCTGAAATCACTGGGCGAACTCGCAGCAGGCATGGCGCACGAGATCAACAACCCGCTGGCCGCCATCCTGCAGAGCCTGCAGAACGTGCAGCGTCGCCTGAATCCCAATCACCCCGGCAACCAAGCTGCGGCCAAAGCCCTGGGCGTCGACATGTACCAGTTGCACAACTACCTGGAGGCGCGCGACATCAACCGTTTCTTGGGCGGCATGGAAGGCGCAGGACACCGCGCGGCGGAAATTGTGCGGCACATGCTGGAGTTCTCGCGCAGCTCCAGTCGCCAACTCGAGCCCACCAGCCTGAACGTTGTGGCACACGCGAGCGTGGAATTCATGCGCAGTGCCATCGAGTTGTCGATGCCCGCACTTCACGCCAAGCTGACGTTCGAGGAAGACTTCGATATCTCCCTGCCGCTGGTACCGGCCTCGGGCATCGAGCTCCAGCAGGTGCTGGTCAATCTTCTGAAGAATGCTGCACAGGCTATCCAGGAAGCGCACAGGGAGCATCCCCTGATCCGGATCAGTACCCGCCTGGTGCCGCCCTTTGCGGAGATTCGCGTCGAGGACAACGGCATCGGCATGAACATCTCCACCAGCCGCCAGATATTCGACCCGTTCTTCACCACCAAGACCGTCGGCCAGGGAACGGGGCTCGGGCTCTCCATCTCGCACTTCATCATCAGCCAGCGGCATCATGGACGCATCGAAGTGACCAGCACTCCGGGCGTGGGAACGACCTTCATCCTCACGCTGCCCCTGCAGCAGCCTACCCACGCCCCGGCCCTGGCCGGACACTGACTCAGCGCCGCCCCAACTCCTCGAGCTGACGCCGACGTTCCTTCCAGTCCGGAAAGAAGCGTGACTGCAGCTCGTAGAACCGCGCGCTGTGGTTGAACTCGACCAGATGGCAGAGTTCGTGCGTGATGACATAGTCGATGCAGTCCAGGGGCATGCGGATAAGCTCGAGGTTGAGCGTGATTTCCGCACGCCGGCTGCAGCTGCCCCAGCGCGAACGCATCTTCCGGATCCTGAGCTCCGGAAACGGCAGCGACAATTCCTTCATCCGCTCGTGGCAGCTCGCAAGGCGCAAGGCAAATACCTGCCGTGCCTGCCGGCGTTGCCACGACTCCACGACGGCTGCCAGCACGTCCGGATCCTCGATCGACACCGCAGGCACGGCAAGGTGCAGCTCACCCTCCCTGAGCAATGCCCTGCTGCGCAAGGCAGCCTGTACATGCAGCCTGATTTCCTCACCGAGATGAAGGATCGACTCGCCGTGGCGATAGACGATCCTGCGCGGCGCCGGCTCGTCCCGGAAGCGCTGGAGCTGGCGTTGCATCCAGTCCCAACGCTCGCGCATGAACAGATATACCTCGGCGAAAGGTGCACGCATGGGCGCACGCACCATGACCGACCCATCGCGATGGACATAGAGGGCTATCGTGCGGCGCTTGCTGCGAATGAAACGGAAATCCAGCGTCTCGCCGCTTTCGTGGCGATATTCCTGCCACTCCCCCGGACGGGCGCGGACTTCAGGCATACTCGTTGACGACATCAAGGAAAGCTTCACCGTACCGCTCCAGCTTGGCCTCGCCAACGCCGGCCAGCCGTCCCATTTCATGCAGGCTGCGGGGGCGCGCGGCGAGGATGGCCATGAGCGTGCTGTCATGGAAGATCACATAGGGGGGAACGCCCTGTTCCTGCGCCAGCTGGCGGCGGCGCGCGCGCAATGCTTCCCAGAGTACGCGATCCTCGGCGGGAATATCCAGCACGGGCTTGCCGCCGGTTTTGCGCGGCGTCACAGTCTTGGTCTGTTCGCGTCGCAGCATCAGAGTTGTTTCGCCACGTAGCAGCGGACGACAACTTTCGTCGAGCGTCAGCGCGCCAAAGCCTTCCGGGTCGGGTTGCAGCAGTCCTCGCGCAAGCAGCTGCCGGAACACCGAGCGCCAGTCCTTGTCGGCAAGGTCGGTGCCTCGCCCGAAAACACTGAGGCTGTCGTGGCCATTAGTCAGGATGCGTTCGGAGCGCTCGCCACGTAATACCTCGACCAGATACTCGACACCGTAGCGACTGCCGGTTCTATATACCGCCGACAAAGCCAGCCTTGCCGGTTCCGTGGCGTCCCAGGTCGGCACCGGGTCAATGCAGTTGTCACAATGGCCGCAGGGCTGCGCAAGCTCCTCGCCGAAATGCGCCAGCAGGAGCTGGCGACGGCACTGCACGGTTTCGCAGAGCGCCAGCATCGCATCGACCTTGCGTTTTTCCTCGCGGCGGAATTCCGGGCCGGCCTCGGACTGGTCGAGCATGGACTTCAGCTTGATGACATCCGCGATGCCGTAAACCATCCATGCATTTGCAGCCAGGCCGTCACGACCGGCACGGCCGGTTTCCTGGTAATAGGACTCGATGCTCTTGGGCAGGTCGAGATGCGCGACGAAGCGCACGTTGGGCTTGTCGATGCCCATGCCGAAGGCGATGGTGGCCACCATCACCAAGCCTTCCTCGCGCAGGAAGCGGGTCTGGTTCTCCTCGCGCACATGGCCCGGCAACCCGGCATGGTAGGGCAGCGCACGAATGCCGCGCTGATTTAGCGCCTCTGCCGTCTTTTCCACCTTGTTGCGCGACAGGCAGTAGATGATGCCGGCATCGCCCGGATGCTCGCGCCGGATGAAGGCCTCGAGCTGGTCCAGCGATTTCTGCTTCTGGGCGATGCGATAGAAGATGTTGGGCCGGTCGAAGCTGCTCAGGAATATCTCGGCCCTCTCGAGGCCGAGGCGCTTGATGATGTCCGCCCGCGTCCGCGGGTCCGCCGTCGCCGTCAGGGCGATGCGCGGCACGTTGGGAAACTGCTCCTTGAGGATGGACAGCCCGAGGTAGTCGGAGCGGAAATCGTGCCCCCAGTGCGAGACGCAGTGCGCCTCGTCGATGGCGAACAGCGCGATCTTCACGCGTGCGAGGTTGTCGAGCATGCGCGCCGTGACCAGTCGCTCGGGCGCGATGTAGAGCAGGTCCAGCCGCCCGTCGAGAAGCTGCGACTCGATGGCCTGCGTCTCGTGCCACTCGAGCGTGGAGCTGAGATAGGCAGCACGCACGCCGGACTGCACCAATGCCGCGACCTGGTCCTGCATCAGTGCGATGAGGGGAGAGATGACGATCGCCGTGCCGGGTCGCGCCAGCGCCGGAATCTGGTAGCAGAGCGACTTGCCTCCGCCAGTCGGCATCAGCACGAGCGCATCTCCACCGGCAACGACCGTATTGACGATTGCCTCCTGCGGACCCCGGAACGAGTCGAAGCCGAAGATGCTGTGCAGGATTTCGTGCGGAGAGGTAGTCATGGCGACGCATTATGAGTGATGCCCCCCTGCACTGTCAGCCGGACGAAAATTGCATTTGGGACCGGCCCGGGCGCTGACCTACAATTACGGCATAAAGGAGCGATCTACATGCACGAAAACCACGCACTGGCGCCCGAGGTCCGGCAACGGCTCGAAACCTTCCTCGACGGTGACGACAACAGCAATGGTCTGGGCTTCGTTGCCACCCACGGCTTCCTGACGGCTCTCACCGTCGGCCCGGAGGCTCCCGCGCTGGAGGCTTGGCTGCCGGAACTGTTCGATAACCAGCCGGTCTCCGCCGATGCAGCGCAGGCAGAACAGATCACGCGCGATCTCGAGGCCTGGCGCAAGGAAATCCACGCGACGCTCTACCACGGCCAGCCGCTGCCCCTGCCCTGCTCCCTCGCCATCCATCCCTCCGAGCCCACCGACCTCAACGACTGGTGTGCCGGCTTCATGGAGGGCATGTTCCTGAAGGAAGCCAGTTGGTACCACGGCGACGAGGACCTGGTGGCCGACCTCACCCTGCCCATGATGGTGCTGTCGGACCTCATCGACGATCCGGACATCCAGCAGATCCGTCACGACAAGAAGATCTCGCGCGAACTCGCCCAGCAGATTCCCGATGTGCTGACCGAGCTCTACCTCCATTTCCACGCGCCGAAGACCGCCTGAACAGCCCCAGCGCCCACACGGAGAGCAGCAACTCCACGACGAAGGTCCAGTGCAGCACGAAGCTGAGCCACCAGGGCTGGAAACGGGCGGGGACGCGGAACAGCGCCCAGGCCTTTTCCGACCAGGGCGCCAGCCAGCGGATGTCCCCGACCACGCTGTCCAGGACCATGTGCAGCAGGCCGTTGAGGGCGAACACCAGCATCAGTGCACCGACCCTGCCGTTCCGGTCCGCTGTCCGGGCCAGCATCGCCGTGGCCAGCAGCGCCAGCCACAGCACCGGGAAATGCGTCGGGTAGGCATGGTGGTGGATGCGTCCACTGTCGACCAGGAAGAACCAGAACAGGTCCAGGTCCGGTGCGACCGCCCCTGCCATTCCCGCCAGGGCATAGCTCCTGAAGGGAACGGCATCGGCGTGGAGTGGATGCAGGTAGCGGCAGAGCAGGTAGCCGGCCGGCAGATGGGCGATGAACATTGCCTGCACTCCCCGGCCGGCCGGCACCGGCTCAACCCTTGCCGCCCTGCAGGGCGCCCTGCGACGGCGTCGCCTCGCCCAGGCTGAACCAGTCCAGGCGGCGGGTCAGGATCATGACGATGGCCAGCACGCCGAACAGCAGCAGCGACCCCATCAGCAACGCATAGTCTTCCGACTGCAGCAGCCCGTACAGCACGCCGAACAGCACGCCCATCAGGCTGGCGAAGCCCATGCCGCGCCAGAAGCTCTTCAGTACGAAGGACACGTAGAACGCGAGCAGCGTACTGCATCCGCCCGCGGCAATCGCGTAGGCCACGCCGAACTTCACATGCTCGGCCAGTGCCACCACCAGCAGGAAGAACACCGTCAGTGCGAGCCCCACCAGCAGGTACTGCATGGGATGGATGCGCAGGCTCTTCAGGATTTCGAAGAAGAAGAACACCACGAAGGCCAGCCCGACGAAGAGGAAGCCGTACTTCAGCGCCCGCTCCGACTGCAGGTAGACGTCCACCGGCTTGATCAGCTTCACCCCCATCACGTTCTGGCGCAGTGCATTGCAGCCGGCCTCATTGCGCGACTGCACGCAGTCCTGCAGCTGGCCTTCGATATTGGTCGCCAGGAAAGTGGTCCGCCATTTCGCGCTGAAGCCATCCTTGCCGATGTCCGAATGGTCCGGCAGGTAGCGGCCCTGGAAGGAAGGATGCGGCCAGTTGCTGCCCAGGATGATCGTGGAGCTGCCGCCGAGCGGCAGGAAGTCCAGCTTCTCCATTCCTTTCAGCTCGAGATCGACCGCCACTTCCGCATGTCCGCCCTGGGCGATGGTCACCGGCGCATGCACGCCGCTGCCGAAAGCGTCGAGTCCGGGATTGGCCTCGAAGACCAGCGCGTCGCCATTGAAGGCGCCGCGCGGCATCTCGCTGATGCCACGCACGTCGCCGATGCCGAGCGCCAGGTAGGGCCGGCCCCAGAAGATGTTTTCTCCCTCGGGCGCCGGCTGCTTCTCCAGGTCGAAGGCCGCGTGCATCTTCAGCCTGCTCTGGTAGAGCTGCGCCTCGTAGATGCCGCGATAGCGTGGCTTGTTGGCGAGATCGCCGCGTATCTCCAGCGTCGTGGGCAGCCAGACCTTCAGGCGGTCGGCCCAGCTCACGGTGACCGATTCCTGGCCATCCTTGTCACGGGTCCGGGTGAAGACGCGCTCGCGATAGGGCAGCACCAGCACGGGCCCGCCCACCCACTGCGCACCGGCCATGCTGTTGGCGATGTCCGCCTTCACCGCTTCGCGTGCCGAGGATCGCTCCCAGACGGTTACACCGACCATGCGCAGGGGAATGCACAGCAGTAGGGTCAGGCCCAGGATCATCAGTATTTTTCGGGTCAGCGGATTCTTCATGGGTCACATCCCTCCGGTTTGAGTTACGGAGAGTCTGGCGACCCGGCTTGGAGTCCTGATGAGGGGAAAGTGAAATCCGCGTGAAGTCCGCGCTCAGCTCGGAAGGATCAGCGTGGCGACAGCGCCGCCACCGGCATGGTTCCCGACCGAGATGCTGCCGCCATGCAGTTGTGCGATTTCGCGCACCAGCGGCAGCCCGAGGCCGGAGCTGCGCGGCGAACCATCGGGGCGCGGCAGGGAGTAGAAGCGTTCAAAGACCTGCGGCAGCGCATAGTCCGGGATCCCGGCACCCTGGTCACGCAGTTGCAGCACGACGCGGCCCTCCCTGGCCTCGAGCCGGACCTCGATACGGGAGCCGGCGGGCGAGAAGGCGATGGCGTTTTCCAGCAGGTTGCCGAGCGCGAGCCGGAGCAGGAAGGCATCGCCCAGCACCACCGCGCTGGCGGGCAGGCTTTCGTCGACCTCCAGTTGCCTCTGCGCCAGCCGGGGCGCTGCCTCATCCCGCAGCGTATGCCAGAGCGCCACGAGGTCCACAGGCAGTGGCTGCTCCAGGCTCTGGCGGCTTTCCAGGCGCACCAGGTGCAGCAGACGCTCGATCAGGTCGCCGGCGCGCCGGCCCTGCTCGCCGATGCTGCCGGCGAAACGCCGGCGTGCCTCCTCCGGAAGGCCTTCGTCCTGCAGCAGCTCGGCGCTGGCCGCGATCGCCGCCAGCGGGCTTTTAAGCTCGTGCGTCAGCGCCTGCACATAGCCCTCGACCTGGCGCCGGCCGTCCAGCTCGCTACGCATGTGGTCCATGGCGGCCGCCAGCCGGTCCAGCTCGCTGCTGCCGGTAGCCGGCAGCGGCTGGCGCCCGCCTCGCGCCACGGTATCGGCATAGTTCACCAGGCGGCCGATGCCCCGCGCCAGCCACCACGCCATGACCATGCCGAGCAGCAGTGCCGCCAGCAGGACCAGCAGTGCCTGGCGCGACAGCGCTTCTTCGCCGCGCTCGAGGAAAGGCCGCAGGCTCTGTACCGGCTTGTAGACGGTGAGCACGCCGCGGATGGCGCCCGATGCGTCGTACAACGGCGTGCCGACATACATGACCGAACTCAGCACGTCGTCCTCGCGCGCGCGGCTGCTGCGCGCGCCGTACTTGCCCTGCAGCGTGAGATACACATCGTTCCAGCGCGAGTAGTCCAGTCCGGTGCGCGCACCGGCCGAATCGAAGAGCACGATACCGCGCGCATCCGTCACATAGACGCCGATGCTGCTCGCCCTGCGCGCATGTCCCCAGATATGTGCCTGCAGCGGTCGGCCGGGCAATTCGCGCAGCACCTCGACCAGCCGGCCGCTCCCCAGCCTGCCTTCCTGCAGGTCGCGCTCCGCGAGCAGGGCCAGTGCCGCGCCGGTGTCGACGAGCACATCCTCCGTGGCCTGCTGCAATGCCGGCTTGAGCTGCTCGCGGAAACTGGCGTAGAGCTGCCAGGCCGCCAGCCCGGCCACCAGCGCAATCACGATGAAGACACGCAGCCGGAACTTCATGGCTGCCAGCTGTAGCCCAGGCCGCGGTGCGTCTGGATGGGGTCGAGATCCGGCGCCAGCGCATGGATCTTGGCACGCAGCGACTTGATGTGCGTATCGACGGTGCGTTCGTTGCTGACGTCGTGCTCCCAGACCAGGTCCATGAGCTGCGCACGCGAGAACACGCGTTCGGGCGCGCGCAGGAACACGGCCAGCAGCAGGTATTCGTAGCGGGTCAACACGAGCGGCGTGCCACGGCAGGTCACACGCGCCCGCACCTCGTCGAGGACGATCCCGGACGGCGCTGCCGGATCCTGCGCCGCCCCCTGCGCGCGACGCAGGATGGCACCGATGCGCGCGACCACCTCGCGCGGGCTGAAGGGCTTGGGCACATAGTCGTCGGCGCCCAGCTCGAAGCCCAGCACGCGATCGGTTTCCTCGCTGCGCGCCGTGAGCATGAGCACCGGGACTGCGGACTCGCGCCGCAGCCGGGCGAGCACCTCGAAGCCACTGATGTCCGGCAGGCCCACGTCGAGGATGAGAAGATCGGGCTGTTGCGCAAGCGCCCACTGCAATGCATCCGATCCCAGCAGGAAATGCCGGACCTGATGGCCGGCACGCTCGAGCGCAAAGACGAGCGGCTCGGCGATGGCGGCGTCGTCTTCCAGCAGCAGGACCAGCGCCATGGCTCAGAAGGTCTCGCCGCGCGCGCGCGCCAGCTCGATCTGGCGCATGCGCTCGCGCAGACGCTCGCGCTTGTCGTCGCCCAGGGTGGCGCAGCAGTGCGTGCAACTGACGCCGTGCTCGTAGGCTGGCGATTCGCGCTCCTGCGGTCTCACCGGATGACCGCAGCCGAAACACATCTCCACCTCGCCTTCGCCAAGGCCGTGGGTGACACCCACGCGATGGTCGAAGACGAAGCACTCGCCCTGCCACAGGCTCTCCTCCGGCTTCACTTTCTCCAGGTATTTCAGGATGCCGCCCTTCAGGTGATAAACCTCGGGAAAGCCTTCGGCACGCATGAAGCTGGAGGCCTTCTCGCAGCGGATGCCGCCGGTACAGAACATGGCGACCTTGCGGTGCTTCTGCGGATCGTAGTGCCCGCGCACGAACTCCGGGAACTCGCGGAAACTGCGCGTCTTCGGGTCGACGGCGTTCCGGAACGTGCCGATCGCCACTTCGTAGTCGTTGCGCGTGTCGATGACCACGACCTCGGGATCACTGATCAGCGCGTTCCATTCCTCGGGCTCGACATAGGTGCCAACCACCTTGTTGGGGTCCACGCCCGGCACGCCCAGCGTCACGATTTCCTTCTTCAGCTTGACCTTCATGCGCCGGAAGGGATGGCGGTCGCTGAACGATTCCTTGTGCTCCAGCGTGGCGAGCCGTGCATCGGCGCGAATGAAAGCCAGCACGGCATCGATGCCCGCACGCGGGCCGGAGATGGTGCCATTGATGCCCTCTTCCGCCAGCAGCAGCGTGCCGCGGATGTCGTGCTCGCGGCACTGCGCCAGCAGCGGCTCGCGCCACTCGCGAAAATCCGGCAGCGGCGCGAAGTGGTACAGCGCGGCGATGACGATGCCGTCAGCCATGCTTGCTGCCTCCGCGGCAGGCCGGGCTTTCCGGTGCGGCGCCGGCATCCGCCCATTCCTCGGGCGTGTAGAGGTGCAGTGCGAGCGCATGCAGGCCACGCGACATCTCGTCGGCCAGCAGCGCATAGATCTTCTGGTGGCGCGCGACGGCGCGCAGGCCGGCGAAGGCCGGGCTCACCACCACCAGCTTGAAGTGCGTGTCCTGGCCGGCGCTGTGGTTGTGCGATTCGTTGAGCACTTCCAGGTGCTGCAGGGGCAGTGCATCCCGCACGCGGCTTTCGATCAGGGCTTGTCGTGACATGGGGACCTCGGGTGGAAGCTGCCGCGATTATACGCCGGCGCCAGAGTTCGCGCGGCAGCTGGCCGGCGGGCACTCCTGCAGCAGCGGAGGCGCAGGGCAGGCTCCCGCCGGCAAGAAAAAGGCCGGCATGTGCCGGCCTTCGCTGCAAGGCGGAACCGCCTCAGTGCACCTTGACCTCGATGGCCCGGGGCTCGGGCTTGGCGATCTTGGGGATGCTCAGGGTCAGCATGCCGTCCTTGTAGCTGGCATCGATGCCGTTCTCGTCGGCCTCCTCCGGCAGCGTGAAGCTGCGGCTGAAGCTGCCGTAGAGGCGTTCGACACGGCGATGCTGGCTGCCCTGGTCCTCGTCGTCGACTTCCATGTGGCGCTCGCCGGAGATGGTGAGCACGCCATTGTCGACGGCAACCTTGACGTCTTCCTTCTTCACTTCGGGCAGCTCGACCTTGAGCACATAGCGGTCTTTTCTCTCGAGGATGTCGACGGCGGGCATCCAGTCCGGCCGCGAGAGCGCCTCGCGGTCGCCACTGGTGGCAGGCAACTGCGAGTGGCCACCCATGGCACGGGTATAACGGTCGAGGATTTCTTCCATTTCACGGAAGGGATTCCAGCGGGTCTGGGCCATTTCACACCTCCTGATTGTCAGAACCTGAACGGACGGTTGCGGTCGACTGGCGACCGGAGCTGCTTTCTACATAGGAGCTTCCGGGAGATTTTCAAGGGCAAAAAAAGGCCGCCCGAAGGCGGCCTTTTTCAGGACGGAACATTCAGGTGCGCGGCACGACCCGGGGCGGTGTCTTGCCGGCGCCAGCCCTGGCCTGGTTGTAGAGCGGCATCACCTGCGGGATCCGGGACTGGATGCCCTCGATGCGCTGCGGTCCGGAGGGATGGGTACTGAGCCAGGGGATGCCGCCGCCACCGCCCGCCTGGCCCATCTTCTGCCACAGGGAAACGGCGCCCTGCGGGTTGTAGCCGGCGCGCGCCATCAGCTCCAGGCCGACGATGTCGGCCTCGGCCTCCTGGCCGCGGCTGTTGGGCAGCGCGAAGAGGACAGTGGCGCCCATGTTGGCGATCTGCGCTTTCTTTTCGTCGATGCCCAGCGCCTTGCTGCCCAGGGCGATGCCGAGGTTCTGCGCCACTGCCTGCGACATGCGCTCGCGGCCGTGCTCGCGCAGGGCATGCGCCATTTCATGGCCCATGATGGCGGCGATCTCGTCATCGGAGAGGTTCAGCTTGTTGATGATGCCGGTGAAGAACATGATCTTGCCGCCCGGCGCACAGTAGGCGTTGAGCTGGTCGTTGGTCTCCAGGTTCACCTCCCACTGCCACTGCAGGGCATCGGGACGGAAGGTGGCCACATGCGGAATCAGGCGGTCGGCGATAATGCGGATGCGCTCGAGGTTGGCCTTGTCGGTATTGAGCTTGCCCAGGAACTGCTTGCGGCTGATGCCGGTAGCGCCCTGATCGGTCGTGCTGGTGCATGCGGCCAGCGTCAGCCCCAAGGAAAAGGCGGCAGCTAGCTTCGTCATTGTTTGCATGGGTCGCTCCTTCTGAAAGGGGCTATGTTACCGCTAGCGAGGATAGCCGGTAATGTCCCGTATCTCCCGGTACAGCCTGATGCGTGTCATGGCGCTGACTGCGGTACGGAAGTCGGGATACAGGCCCATACCGACGGCAGCGCAGATGGCAGCACCCAGGCCGGAGGTTTCGGTCGTGTGCGGGCGCTCGACGGGCAACCCGAAGACATTCGCCGCAATCTGCACCACGCCGTCCGATTGCGCTCCGCCGCCGGATACACGTAACGTTCTGAGCTTCACGTTCGCACGTTTCTCGATGCGCTCCTTGCTGTGCCGCAACGCAAACATCAGGCCTTCGATGATCGCGCGGTAGACGTGCTCGCGCCCGTGCACGTCGCCGAAGCCGATCATCGCGCCCTTGGCCTCGCGGCCCGGATCGCGCACGCCGGGCGACCAGTAGGGCTGCAGCATCAGGCCGAGGTTGCCGGCCGGCGTCGCCTCGAGATGACGCTCGAACACCGCCTCCACCGGAACATTCTCGACGCGGGCACGGGCGACGTCGTCGGCCCCGAACTGCTCGCGGAACCAGTTCACCATCCAGAAGCCGCGCAGGGTCTGCACCTCCGTGCAGAAGTGGCCGGGCACCGGCGCCGGATAGGGCGGCAGCAGCGGCGTCACTTCCACGTAGTCGCGGCGTATGGTGTTGATGGTGGCCGTGGTGCCGAAGCTGAGCGCGCCAAGCCGGGGATCCAGGCAGCCCGAGCCCAGCACCTCGCAGGCCTTGTCGGCGCCGGCCGCGTAGAGAGGCAGGCCCTGCGGGATCGCGGTCGCTGCCGAGGCTTCGGCACTGATCACGCCGAGCTCGCCACCGGCCGGCACCAGGTCCGGCAGGTGCTCGCGCTCGATGCGGATCGCCTGCCACTTCCAGTCGAAGCGGCGCGACCATTTCTGGCGCCGGAAATCGAAGGGCACATAGCCGACCTGGGAGGCCACCGCGTCGCGGAACTGCCCGGTGAGGCGGTGCGTGAGATAGCCGGAGAGCAGCAGGAA
>JAJNDL010000204.1 GCA_021156385.1 Moraxellaceae bacterium
CGCGCACTGGACCGCCCACACCCACGGCTGGCCCTGGGACTGGGGCACCGACCTGCTGCTCTGCCACTCCGGCATCGGCTCGAGCGTGGGCGACCTGCATGTCGGCTGCAGCCTCATGGACCGCTTCGTGCGCGACGGCATGCAGGAAGTGCGCAGCTGGCTGGATGCCAATCCGAATGAAGTGATCATCCTCTATGTGGAAGACCACACCGACGGCCGCCACCAGGAGCTGCTCAACGTCCTCAACAGCAAGCTGGGCGGCAAGATCTATGCGAGCGGCGGCTGCAAGGCGATCCCCGACACACTGACCAAGCAGCAGGTGCGCCAGGCCGGCAAGCAGGTCGTGTTCTGGAAGGACGGCGGCTGCTCCGGCAACGCCGGCATGGCCAGCCTCGCCTACACCAGCCTCGGCAACGTCGGCCGCATCTGGGAAGACGGCACTGCCATCGGCTTCATCAACGGCCTCTTCAACGGCGGCGTCGACCGCATCACCGCCGACAACATGCGCACGGCGTTCAAGACCGGCGGCAACATCGTCAACCTCGACAACATGGTGACGAGCGACGGCCGTCTTGCCGCTGGCGTGTGGAGCTGGGACGTCAACGAGCCGAACAACTGGGGCGGCAATCAGGACTGCGCCGTGCAGTGGGGCAACGGCCGCTGGGACGACACAAGCTGCACGGACAACTACGCCTACGCCTGCCACCAGCCCGGCACCAGCAACTGGTACGTGACGCAGCAGACCGGCCCGTGGAGCGGCGGCGCCGCCGCGTGCGCGGCCGTCGGCAACAACTACCGGTTCGACGCGCCGACCAACAGCTTCGACAACGAACAGCTGAAGGCCGCCAAGGGACCGGTGAGCCACGTCTGGCTGAACCACAACGACATCGCCGTCGAAGGCCAGTGGATCATTCCCGGCGTAACTTCCGCCGCTCCGGTCTACCGCTCGCTCACCGACGGGCGCAGCGGCCTCTGCCTGGACGTACGCAGCAGCGGCACCGCCAACGGCACCCCGGTGCAGCTGTGGACCTGCAACGGCACCAACGCGCAGAAGTGGTGGTACGACGCTGCCAACGGCTACATGCGCAGCGCCCTCGCCACCAACAAGTGCCTGGACAACCGCGGCCAGGCCTGGAACGGCGGCGAGATCGTGCTCTGGGACTGCCTGGACAGCAACAACATGCGCTTCGACTGGATCGGCAACACACTGCGCAACCGCCACAACAACAGCATCGCGGTGGACGCCTTCGGCACGCAGGCCGGCTCGCGCGTGGGCCAGTGGACCTTCCACGGCGACCTGAACCAGCAGTGGAACTGGAGCAACTGACCGCCTCCCTGCCCCGCCGTCCGCGCGGGGCAGGTTTTCCCTCCCCATCCCGTCTGCCCAAGTGACGCACGACATTCGATGACAGCAGGAACCGCCATGCCGCATGCCCGGCAGCGGTGATAACGCCGTGGCAGGCCGTCCCCGCCCCGCTACGCTTTGCGCTCCTCTCAACACAAGGAGCGTGCCATGAAAGGAATCGCCCTGTTGCTCATGTCTTGCAGCCTGGCCATCGGCGCCACGCAGGCCGCCACCGTGACCCTGACCCGCAACGACGTCAGCAGCGCCCTCGACATCGAAACCGCCATCAACAGCGCCACGAACTTCGGCACCACCTCCGGCACGGTCATCCTCGACGGCCGCCAGGGGGAGTTCGTGTATTCCGGACCCGACCGCTCCATCAACATCGCCGTGTCCCGCCTGACCCTGCGCGGCGTGCACGGCGCTACCATTGCCAACTGCGACGACGGTCTGTTCTTCGACGATGTCGCGGTGCGCAACATCATCGTCGAGCGCCTCGCCTTCCACTGCACCGGCGACGGCATCGACCACGTCGGCCTGAGCCCGCGCAAGGACGTCACGGTGCGCAACAACGTCTTCGAGACCGGGCTCTCCGGCATCAGCGTCAGCAACACCATCGAATGGCGCATCCTCAACAACAGCATCGTGGCCGGCACCGAACCCGGCCAGACCGGCATCACGTTCTTCGGCAGCAGGGACTCGCAGATCGTGGGCAATACCCTCATCGCGGCGCAGGGGTTGCGCCTCGGCACCGAAGGCAGCCTGGTCTCGAGCGGCAACCGTGTCATCGCCAACCGCATTGCGGCGCATGACACGGGCATCAGGCTGGATCCGGGCGCCAGCAGGAACAGCGTGCTGGCAAACCGCATCGCGCTGTTCGGTCCGGCGGGAACGGGCATCCTCCTGGAGGGCGGCACCTTCCATAACCGCGTGCAGGGCAACCGCGTCAGCATCGTGCCGGGCGGCACGCTGACCACGGTGCTGGATCTGGGCACGGGCAACCTGGTGCAGGGCAACCAGCCCTAGGCGGAGGAAAAAGGAAAACGCGCGCCGGGATGGCGCGCGTTTTTCAGGCGGAAGGCGGGCTCTGCCAGACTGCGTAGGTGCCGTTGAGAACGACGGCGACGCCGTCGGCATCGGCCAGCACAATCTTCAATGTGATCTTGCCCTTGCCGCGGCGCGTCACCGCGTATTTCAGCGTCTTGCAGTGTTCCTCGGCCGGCAGCATCGCGGTGGCGGTGAAGTCGCCGCGCAATGGTTTCTTGAAGGCGAAATGCGCATCGTAGATGGCGACCTGGCAGGCGCCGACCTCGCGCTCCGCCCAGAGCGTCAGCAGGCACCAGCCCGTGATGCAGCCCAGCGAGGTGATGCTGCCGGCGAAGGCCGTGTGCTTGTCGTTGATGTTGGGCCCGAGCGGCACCCTGAGAGCGAGTTCGTGCCCGTTGAAATAGTCGACGCCGAGTTCCATGGCCCGCGTCAGCGGAATCTCGTCGCGAATGCGGCTCACCAGCGCCTCGGCCGCCAGCTTTTCCGCGTCGGCCAGAAAGTCTCCGGACATGGAACGCCTACCCTTCCCAATCCTTGGCATAGTCGTGCACCGGCAATGGCGAAACCTTGCGCGGTTCTGTTGAAGGCGTACCGACATAGATGAACCCGGAGAGGGTTTCGTTGTCGGCCAGGCCCAGTGCGTCCTTCACCTGTTCGTCGTGCGCCAGCGGCCCGGTGCGCCACATGCTGGCATAGCCCTGCGCATGCAGCGCGAGCATGAGGTTCTGCACGGCGGCGCCGGTGGAGAGCAACAGCTCCTCGTTCGGCACCTTGGGATCGTATTTGTGCACGGTGATGGCGACGACGATCAGCGGCGCACGCAGCGGCATCCTGCGCAGGCGCTCGGCTTCCTGCTCGTCGAGGGCCGGATTGCTGGCGCGCGATGCGGCGACGAAGACTTCGCCCAGCTTCGCCAGCGCCGCGCCGCGCAGCACGAGGTAGCGCCAGGGGCGCAGCACGCGGTGGTCGGGGGCACGCAGCGCGCAGGCAAAGGCTCGCTGCAGCGCATCCTGGTCGGGCGCAGGCTCGGCGAGCTTGCCCTGCGAGGTGCGTGTCAGAATCGCTTCGATTGCATCCATGGCATGTCCGGAAACCGCTTCGCACGAAGCGGGAAAAAATGGTGGTAACCCTGGTTTATTCGGCCGCCGCCAGCGCCACGGGCACGTCCTCGCCGCCCTGCGCATTGATGCGCCCGCGCGCCGCTTCCGCTTCCGCCATGACACGGGCGACGATTTCCGCCACCGCCGGGGCATCGTGCACGAGTCCCTGCACCTGGCCGATGAGCTGGATGCCGCGCTCGTGGTCGCCGTCCTGGATGGCGCGACGGATCTCGTCCGTCGCCGCACCGAAGTAGGCGAGCTTCAGCGTGTGCATGAAACCGTTGTGCAGCATCTCGCGCAGCAGGCCGAACAGCGGACGGCCGGTCGCCCGCGCCGCGCCCAGCGCCCGCCAAAGCGCGCGCCACAGCGTGAGCGGCTTGGCCATGCGCTTCTCCGCGGTCGCCGTCTTCATGACACGGCAAGGCATGCTGTCGAAATTCGAATTGTAGATGGTGTCGCTGACGCTCTTGCTGATGATGAGGTCCTTGGTGCGCTGGTGCACCGGACTCTCCTTCGAGGTCGCGAAGCGCGT
>JAJNDL010000205.1 GCA_021156385.1 Moraxellaceae bacterium
CAGCAGCGCACCACGCTTCATCTGCGCCAGGGTGGTCGCGTTGATGAGCTTCTGCGTGCGCGGGCCGAGCAGCGTGTGCAGCGATACCGCGTCGGCGCGTGCCAGCAGCGCGGGCAGGGGCGTGCGCCCGGGCTGCGGGCCGGCTTCGCCCTCCGCCACCAGCACCTGCATGCCGAAGGCCTCGCCGAGGCGCGCCACGGCCCGGCCGAGTTCGCCGTAGCCGATGATGCCGAGCGTACTGCCCGCGAGGTCGCGCACCGGGTAATCCATCAGGCAGAACGTCGGGCTGGCGGACCAGCGGCCGTTGCGCGCGTCGCGGCTGTACTCGAAGAGGCGGTTGGTGAGCGCCAGCAGCAGGGCGAAGGTGTGCTGCGCCACCGCCTGCGTGCCGTAGCCCTCGACGTTGGCGACAGCGATGCCGCGGGCGCGCGCCGCCGCCATGTCAATGTTGTTGGTGCCGGTCGCCGTGACCGCGATGAAACGCAGTTGCGGGCAGGCCGCCAGGACGGCGGCATCGATGACGGTCTTGTTGGTGATGGCGATCTGCGCACCCTGCAGCCGTGTCACGGTTTCATCCGGAGGCGTGTGCGCGTGCACTGCGAGATCGAGCGGGAGCGCGGTCAGGGCGGAGGTGTCGAGGTCGTCTGGCTGGAGGCTGGCGAAATCCAGGAAGACGGCTCGCATCACTCGCAGTTTTCCTGGATGGTGCGATTGGCGGCGGCGACGAACTGCTGGCGCGAGGAATCGTCGAGGTAGGCGTGCTCGCCATTGGCCTTCGTCACGACGACGCGGCGGCCTTCGGCGGCCATGAGCTGGCCGCGCATCTCGGCGCAGCGGGCCTGGCGTCGCGCCTTGTCCTCGGCGGCGGCCAGTTCGGCACTCTCCTTGCGCCGCGCCTCCTGCTGCCAGGCGTTGCTGAGGTGACGCGCCCGGTCGAGGCGCGCGTTGTCCTCGTCCGAGTTGCCGAGCGAGGTGGCCAGCGGCTTGCGCAGGGTTTCCGCCTTCTGGTGCGGCGGCGCCTGGTCGGAGAAGTGCACGCGACCGTTGGCGTCGGTCCAGCGGTACAGCTCGGCGATGGCCGGCTGCGCCGTTGCGAGGAGGAGAAGGGTGAGCAGGGTCCGGCTCATGGCATGTCTTCCTTGAAAAGCTTGGGCGGCCGGGGCCGCCCGTGGGGTCTTACTGCACGCTGCCCGGCGCGGCTTCTGCCTGGCGCTTGCGCTGTGCGTCTTCGAACACGGCATCGAAATTCATCGGCGCCAGCAGCAGTTGCGGGAAGCTGCCGCGGGTGACGACGTCGGAGATCGTCTCGCGCGCATAGGGGAAGAGCACGTTCGGGCAGAAGGCGCCGAGCACGTGGCCGAGCTGGTTGTCGGGCACGCCGTCGATGTAGAAGAGGCCGGCCTGCTTGACCTCGGCGATGAAGGCCGTGGCGTTCTCGTTCTTCACGGTGACGGTGACAGTGAGCACCACTTCGAAGGTCTTGCCGTCTTCGGCGCGGTTGGCGCCGGTGCCGATCTCGATATTGACTTCGGGCTTCCAGGGCTGGGTGAAGGCCTTGGGCGTGCCGGGGGCTTCGAAGGACAGGTCCTTGACGTAGATGCGCTGGAGGGCGAACTGGCCGCCCTGCTGGGCCTGCTGCTGTTCTGACATGGAAGAAAATCCTTTTGGGTCGTTGGTGAAAGTGGGTAGCGTCAGGCGGCGAGCTTGCGGTCGAGTTCGCCGGCACGCTCGAGGGCGTACAGCTCGTCGCAGCCGCCGATGGATTCGCCGTTGATGAAGATCTGCGGCACGGTGCGCCGGCCGGTGCGCTGCACGAGTTCCATGCGGGCGGCATGGTCGTGGCTCACATCCACTTCCTGGTAGGGCACGCCCTTCTTCTGCAGGAGATGCTTGGCCCGGACGCAGTAGGGACAGACCAGCGTGGTGTAAATGATGACTTCTGCCATGGCAATCACTTTTTTCTCACGACGGGTAGCGACTGGGCCTTCCAGTTGCTGATGCCGCCATCGAGCCGGTAGACCTGGGTCAGGCCGGCCGCCCGGAGCTGCTGGCCGACGGTGCCGGCCACCTGGCCCATGTTGCAGACAATAACGATGGGTCGGGCGAGGTCGCTTTTCAAATCCGTCATGAAATCGGCCAGGCGGCTGTAGGGAACGTTTTCGCTGCCGGCGATGTGGCCGGCACGGAACTCGGCGGCATCGCGCACGTCGATGACGCGGGCATTCTGCTGGTTGACCAGGGTCGAGAGTCCCTGCGGCGACACCGTCTTGCCGCCACGGGCCATCTCGTTGAGGACGAAGGCGATGAAGAGCGCCACGAAAGTGCCGGAGAGAAGGTAGTGGTCGAGCAGGAATTCGAGGAAACGTTCCATGGGGCGATCAGGGGCTGGGAGCGGAAGGGCCGGCAGTATAGCCGCCCTCCGGCCGGGATAGGAGCGGCTCTTCGGGGCGGCCGCCGGTCGGTACCGCCGCAAGCCCGGACCGCCCCGGGCGCGGTCAGCCTTGGCCGGGGCGGCGCTCGGGCAGTTCGCTGCGCAGGCGGTTGAAGCGCTCCAGGCGGCCGGCCCCGATGCGGCCTTCCGCGGCGGCGGCGCGGAGCGCGCAGCCGGGCTCCGCGCGGTGAGCGCAGTTGCGGAAGCGGCAACTGCCGAGGAAGGGCTGGAACTCCACGTAGCCGGCGAGGAGCTGGGCCTCGTCCACATGCCAGAGGCCGAACTCGCGGATGCCGGGCGAGTCGATGAGCGTGCCGCCGCCCGGCAGGTGGAAGAGCCGGGCCGTGGTGGTGGTGTGCTGGCCGAGCTTCGAGGCGCCGGAGATCTCGCTGACGCGCTGCGCCGCGCCGGGCAGCAGCACGTTGATCAGCGAGGACTTGCCGACGCCGGACTGGCCGACGAAGACCACGGTACGGTTGTCGACGAGCTCCGCCAGGTCGTGGAGCTGGCCGGTGCTGGCGCTGACCTGGCGCACCTCGTAGCCGATGGCGGCGTATTCGCCGAGCAGCGCCTCGAGCGGCGGCGCCAGCTCCGGCGTCACCAGGTCGGCCTTGTTGAGCAGGATGACGGGGCGGATGCCGGTCAGCTCGCAGGCCACGAGGTAGCGGTCGACGAGGAGGGCGGAAGGCTCGGGGAAGGGCGCGATGACCAGGACGATGCGGTCGATGTTGGCGGCCACCGGCTTCAGCTTGCCGTAGGCATCGGGACGCACCAGCAGGCTCTGCCGCGGCAGCAGGGCCGTGACCACGCCGAGGGCCGCACCGGCGTCGCCGTCGGACGCCAGCGGCGCCTGCCAGACGACGCGGTCGCCGGTGACCAGGGCCTCCAGGTTGGCGCGCAGGTGGCAGCGGCTGACTTCGCCGCGCCGCTCGCCCTCCAGGGCCTCGACCTCGATCTGGGTGCCGAAGTGCGCGACCACGAGGCCTTCTTCCTCCGGGCCGAGTTCGCCGCTCTCCAGGAGTTCGGCCGCGGCCGACCCGCGCTTCTGCGCGCGGGCGATGCGCTCCTCCTGGATGCGCTGCACGCGGTGGGCCTGCTGGCGTGAAAGCTTGCGTTTGCTCATGGGCGTGATCGGGTTCCGGAACCGGTCGGCGGCGATGCTATGATGCCTGCCTTGTAGACGATGAGCGCATTCTGCCACTGGAGCCGTGCATGAGCAGCAGCAATAAGGAAGGGAACCTGGTCTGGATCGACCTGGAAATGACGGGCCTCGACCCGGACAAGGACCGCATCATCGAGATCGCCACCATCGTCACCGACTCCCGCCTCAACGTCCTCGCCGAAGGCCCGGTCTTCGCCATCCACCAGAAGGACGTCGTGCTCAACGCCATGGACGAGTGGAACACCCGCCAGCACGGCGGCTCCGGCCTCATCGAGCGCGTCCGCCGCAGCCAGGTCGACGAGGCGAAGGCCGAGGCCGAGACCATCGAGTTCCTGAGCCGCTTCGTGGACCCGCGCAAGTCGCCCATGTGCGGCAACTCCATCTGCCAGGACCGCCGCTTCCTCTACCGCACCATGC
>JAJNDL010000206.1 GCA_021156385.1 Moraxellaceae bacterium
GGCGGCGGCTCCATCCGCATTCCCGCCGCGGCCTGCGGCCTCATCGGCCTGAAGCCCACGCGCGGGCGCCACATCGATTCGGAAGCGGCGCGCAGCCTGCCGCTCAACATCGTCTCCGAAGGCGTGGTGACGCGCTCGGTGCGCGACACCGCGAATTTCCTCTACGGCCTCGAGCAGGTCTGGCGCAATCCGGCGCTGCCGCCGGTGGGCCGGGTGCAGGGCCCGGGCCAGCGCCGCCTGCGCATCGGCTTCGTGCTGGATTCGGTGACCGGCCCCAGCGACGTCGAGACGCGCGAGACCGTGCTCGCGACGGCGTGCCGGCTCGAGGCGCTCGGCCATGCCGTGTTCGAGGTGCCGCTGCCCATCGGCGAACGCTTCGCTGACGACTTCGCCGTGTACTGGGGCATGCTGTCCTTCCTCGTCTCCACCTTCGGCCGCCGCCTCATCCATCGCGACTTCGATGCCGGCCGTCTCGACAACCTGAGCCGCGGTCTTGCCGCGCATTACCGCCGGCAGTTCCTGAAGACGCCGTTCGTGCTGCGCCGCCTGAAGCGGCTCGAGCAGGAATACGCGGCGAACTTCGCCAACTACGACCTGGTGCTGTCACCGGCGCTGGCGCACACCACCCCCGCGCTCGGCCATCTCTCGCCGGCGCAGGATTTCGAGCAGCACTTCGAGCGCCTGCGCCGCTACGTCGCCTTCACGCCGCTGAACAACGCCGCCGGGAGCCCGGCCATCGCGCTGCCCATGGGTGTCTCGAAAGACGGCCTGCCCATCGCCGTGCATTTCTCGGCAGCGCACGGCGACGAGCGTACGCTGCTCGAGCTCGCCTTCGAGCTGGAGGAAGCGCAGCCTTGGCGGCGCATCCACGCGCCGGCCTGAGTGCACCCCGCTGGTTGCGCAGGCCGGAACTCATCCCGGGCAGTGCGGGGCTGGCGCCGATGCCGCAAATGAGTCCCAGATTGGTTTCACAGGCAATCCTTCGCCGGAAGGAAAAGCCGCAGCGCCAATCCAGGCAGCGTTTGTTTTTGTAGCCCGGGATTCCGCTGTGCAGGCAGCGGCAGCCCTGCCTGCTAATATCCGAAGCCTTTGCGCAGGGCCGCGCTCCGCTTCGCTTCATGACGAAACCGCCGGCCTCGCGCGTCCTGCCCAACCTTCAGTCGCGAGAACCGCCGTGCGTTACGTCCTGTTGCTGCTGCTGGCCGGCCTCATGTCGGCCTGCACCACGCCCCGTCCCGCCGAACCGCTCACCGTCCACTACCGCGCCAGCACCTGGCAGGACCTGCCCGGCTGGCCCGGCGACCAGCTCGCGGCGAGCTGGGAGGCTTGGCTGCAGTCCTGCACGCGCCTGACGCAGCGCGCGAGCTGGCAGGATGCCTGTGCCGAGACCGCCACGCTCGCGCCGGCCGACGACGCTGCCATCCGCGCTTTCTTCGAGCGCCGCTTCGAGCCCTGGCGCATCGAGACCAGCGATGGCAAGGACAGCGGCCTCGTCACCGGCTATTACGAGGCGCTGCTCACCGGCAGCCTCGCGCCGAAGCCCGGCAGCGTGCCGCTGCACGCCGTGCCCGACGACCTGCTCACGCTCGACGTCGGCAGCCTCTATCCCGACCTCAAGGGCGCGCGCCTGCGCGGCCGCCTCGACGGCCGCACCGTCCGGCCCTACTGGAGCCGCGCCGAGATCGCCCAGGGCCAGGGGCCCGGGCCGGACAAGGTGATCATCTGGGCCGACGATCCCGTCGACGCCTTCTTCCTCGAGGTGCAGGGCTCGGGCCGCGTGCAGCTCGAGGACGGCAGCCTGGTCCGCCTCGGCTATGCCGACCAGAACGGCCACCCCTACAAGTCCATCGGCCGCTGGCTGGCGGACCAGGGCGAGATGAGCCCGGACAAGGCGAGCATGCAGAACATCCGCGCCTGGGCGCAGGCCAACCCGCAGCGCCTGCGCGAGCTGCTCGACGCCAACCCCAGCTACGTGTTCTTCCGCATCCTGCCGCAGGCCACGGGCGGGCCCATCGGCGCGCTCAACGTGCCGCTCACCGACGGCGCCAGCATCGCGGTCGACCCGAAGTACACGCCGCTGGGCACGCCGGTCTGGCTCGCCACCACCCACCCGGACGGGCCGGCGCTTACCCGCCTGATGCATGCCCAGGACACCGGCGGCGCCATCCGCGGCCCGATCCGCGCGGACTTCTACTGGGGCTTCGGCAAGGAGGCGGGGGCGATCGCGGGGCGCATGCGCCAGAGCGGCCGCATGTGGATCCTGTGGCCGAAGGGGCAGCCGCTGCCGGTCCCGCCGCCGGTGAAGAAATAGCAGCCCGCCGTCAGCAAGTTCGGAGGCCGCGTCCGACCTGCGCGTGACATTGCGCGGGTGTCGCCCGCCGGCATTGGCCGCACCCCTGCCCGGCCCTCCGCATCGGGCTGGAGGGCGCGTGGCAAATGCCGCACCGGAAGCCCCCCTCCCCTTGGCAGGGCTGCTCGCCAGTTCTTCGTAGTTACAGTCGGGACAGGCAGGAGTATCACGCCTATAACAAAAGCGACCTTGTCGTTACCGGCCTGCCGTCCTAGGGTTTTCCCCCTGCACAGCGGCACCGTGCCGACAACCTGCCGGCGGACCACCGCCGACAGTGGCTTTTGCAGCGGCAGCGACTGCCCCGGCAGCACTGCCTTCTCCATGGACTGCTCTGGATTCCGATCATGGACGATCTCGATACCCGGCACGCCGGCCTGCCGGAAACCTCACCGGCCGACACCCTCACCCTCCCCTTCGCCGCCCCCGAACCCGACGCACCCGCCACACCCCCCCTCGCCGCCCCCGAACCCGAGCGCAAGAAGAAGCAGACCTCCTGGCTGCGCGAAGCCATCTCGCGGCGCGCGCTGCAGGACTGGACGCCCGCCGGCGTCGACATGGACTTCGCGCACCGGACCGAGCGCTTCTGGCGCTTCGTCCACGACAAGTACTTCCGCGTCGAGACCACCGGCTGGGAGCGCCTGCCCGACGGCCCCAACATGCTGGTCGGCGTGCATGCCGGCACCTGGCTGACCATGGACGCGTGGATGCTGCAGCTGGCGTGGACGCTCCACTTCCGCGAGGAGCGTCCGCTGCACATCACCTGCCACGACGTGCTCATGGCCATGCCCGGCCTGCGCGAGTTCTTCCACAAGGCCGGCGTCATCCCGGCCGCGCGCGAGGCGGTGGAGACCTGCTTCGAGGCCGGCCACAGCGTGGTGATCTATCCCGGCGGCGAGGTCGACTGCATGCGCGCCTGGAGCCGGCGCGGCGAGGTCGAGCTGAACGGCCGCAAGGGCTTCGTGCGCCAGGCCATCCGCTCCGGCGTGCCCATCGTGCCGGTGGCCACCGTGGGCGGTGCCGACACCGTCTTCGTGCTCTCCGAAGGCCGCTGGCTGGCCGAGAAGCTGCAACTGAAGCGCTTCCTGCGCAGCGAGATGGCGCCCATCGTCGCCGGCCTGCCCTTCGGCATCTGGCTGGAGGTGCTGCCCTCGCACATTCCGCTGCCCTCCAAGATCCGCTACGAAATCCTCGATCCCATCCATGTCACGCATGACCCCGAGCGGGCCGGCGACGAGGCCTATGTGGAGAAGGTCTACCGCGACGTGCAGGCCAGCCTGCAGGCCGGCGTCGACCGGCTGATGAAGGCGCGCCGCTTCCCCGTGCTCGGCTGAGCACCGGCAGCGGCCCATAAAAAAGCCCCGCGACGCGGGGCTTTTTGTTTTGTGGTTCGTCAGCGACCGAAGAGGCGGCTGAAGAAGCCTTTCTTTTCTTCCGGCGGCGTCTCGGGTACCGGCGCCTTCTTCACTGTCCTGGCCTGTGCCTGGCGGCTGCGGTCGCGCTCCGCGTCGCGCGCCTTCAGTTCGGCGCGCAGGTCGTCGCGCAGCGCGAGCAGCGTCGCATCCGCCGGTTTCACGACGAGGCCGGCGGTCACGTGCTGCTGCGCCGCCTCGAGATCGCCCTTGCTGCGCGCCTGCTGCGCCGCCGCCACAT
>JAJNDL010000207.1 GCA_021156385.1 Moraxellaceae bacterium
GATGTTTCACCCGGCACGATGCCGGTGAGCTGCACGCCGTCCAGCACCGTGACGTTGGCACAGCTGCGCAGTGCGCGCAGCAATACCAGCCCCATCCAGGCGTTCTCGATGACCTGGCCGAAGCTTTCGACCTTTTCTTCCTCCGCGACGAGTCGCGCCATGCCGAAATGACCGCGCTCGGAGACGTGGATCTGCAGGATGGGATTGGCATGCGTCTGCATCTCGTCCCACAGCCCGAGCTCGCGGTAGGTGGCGACGGTCCGGCGCGAGAGCGCGGTGTTGCGCGCGTCGAAGCTGGGCCGGTAGGGCAGTGGCGCATCGGGCGCCAGCTCGGGAAAACGGATGGCCTCGACCAGCGTGATGCGCAGCCCCGGCGCACGCGCCAGCAGCAGGGCCAGGGTCACCCCTACCATGCCGCCCCCGATGATGAGGACATCGGTGTCCGTCCCTGCCGCCGCTGCCACCGTCATCATGCAATCCCCGAAAACATGCCGCCCATCACAGTGTCCTGCCAATCCATGACCACATACTCCCTATAATCGCCGAGCCCGACCCCACAGGCATCCCCATGCGAACCGCCCGAATCCTGTTCCTGCTGCTCCTGCCGAGCCTGCTGCATGCCGAGGAGTCCGCGACTCCCGCGCCGGTGCCACTCGCCCCCGTCGCAGCCACGACCGTCGCCGAGGAACTGCCGGCGCTGCCACCCCCGCCCTTCGTCTACATGGTGGCGCGCATCAAGCTCACCGGCACCGACCTGACGCAGGCCGTGTTCTTCAGCCACAACGCCATCAAGACCCTGCAGGAGTGCGAGACGGAACGCCAGGCGGGACTCACCACCGGCTGGCAGCATTTCAACCGCTACTACCTGAAGACGCTGAAAGGGGTTGCCTACGAGGTGGACTATCGCTGCGTCGGCAGCGACCGGCAGCTGACGGCATGGCGCTACGGCGTCCCCTACGACCACTTCTACCTGGTGCAGACGCGCAACAACCAGCTCGAGGTGAAACCCTTCCGCAACTTCTTCGCCTGCCGCGATGCGCTGCGGGAAATCACGCGGAACGAGGACATCGACATCTTCTGTGCGATCTCCTCGCAGGCCCCCGTCGACCAGAAGCCCTGATCAGCCGCGCATCAGGGCCTCGATGTCGGCGACCTCTTTCGGCACGCCGTGCGTGAGCACTTCGCTGCCGGTCTTCGTTACCACCACGTCGTCCTCGATGCGCACGCCGATGCCGCGCCACTTCGGGTCGACCGTCATGCAGTCCGGCGCGATGTAGAGGCCGGGCTCCACCGTCATCACCATGCCGGGCTCGAGTTCGCGCCACTGGTTTTCGACCTTGTAGTCGCCTACATCGTGCACGTCCATGCCCAGCCAGTGGCCGGTGCGGTGCATGAAGAACTGGCGATAGCTTTCCTTCTCGATGCATTCCTGCTTGCTGCCCTGGAGCAGGCCGAGACCGAGCAGGCCCTCGGTGAGAATGCCCACCACGGTTTCGTGCGCGGTGTTCCAGTGCACACCGGGCTTCACCGCGGCGATGGCGGCAAGCTGCGCGTCCAGCACCAGCTGGTAGATCGCCTTCTGCTCC
Organism: Moraxellaceae bacterium; assembly: GCA_021156385.1. Taxonomy (GTDB): domain Bacteria; phylum Pseudomonadota; class Gammaproteobacteria; order Pseudomonadales; family Moraxellaceae; genus UBA2031. Next base: position 1,587 of record JAJNDL010000207.1, read on the forward strand.
GGCGAGAACCGGCCGTTGACCGGGAAAGTGCGCGTGATGTCGGAGGCGTAGTGGTCGAGCTCGCCGCCGGCGTCGATCAGCACCAGGTCGCCGTCCTGCATCACGCGCGTGTTCTCGACATAGTGCAGGATGCAGGCGTTGGCGCCGGAACCGACGATGGTGTTGTAGGCCGGCGCGGCACAGCCGTGCTTCAGGAATTCGTGCATGAGCTCGGCCTCGAGCTCGTACTCGTGGAGGCCGGGTTTCGCCATCTGCATGGCGCGCACATGCGCCTTCGCGGCGATGCCCGCCACCTTGCGCATGACCTTCAGCTCCTCCGCCGACTTGAACAGGCGCAGGTCGTGCAGCAGGTGGTCCAGCATCAGGAACTCGCCCGGCGCGTGCAGGCCGGCGCGCGACTTGGCGCGGATGGAGTTCACCCAACCCATGAGGCGCTGGTCGAAGACCGGCTGCGCGCCCATGGAGACGTAGACGCGCTCGCGGCCCTCGATGAGGCCGGGGATGATCTCGTCGAGATCGGTGATGGGAAAGGCGTCGTCGGCCCCATGGTCCCTGACCGCCCCCTCCGGACCGGCCCGGTAGCCGTTCCATATTTCCATCTCGCGGTCACGCTCGCGGCAGAACAGCACGAACTCGCCCTGCTTGCGGCCGGGAATCAGGCAGATCACGGCCTCGGGCTCGGGAAAGCCGGAGAGGTAATAGAAGTCGCTGTCCTGGCGGTAGCGGTATTCGGTGTCGCGGTTGCGCCGGTGGTGCGGCGCGGCCGGCAGGATGGCGATGGAGCCGGGCTCCATCATGTTCATCAGCGCCTGGCGGCGCCGGGCGAACTCGGTGGCGGGCAGCAGGGACATGGCTTCTCAGTGCAGGGTGGGGCTGTCGGGATCGGCTTCGTCGCCGCCGCGCTGCTCTTCGGGCGGCGCCATTTCTTCGAACAGGTGGATCACCGCCATGCGCACGAACTCGTAGAGCTCGGCATAGGCGGTCTCGTCGCCCTCGTCGTTGTCCTGGGCCGAGGCCTCGACATTGGAGACATGCACGATGTCCTGCAGCGTCTCGCGCACCGTCTCGGCATGCACGCGCGTGTCGTTGGGACGTACCGCGGTACCGAAGCCGACCAGGAAGCCCTGGCACCAGTCCGCCAGCGCCGCCACGCGCGCGCCGAGGTCCTCGTCGTCGTCGGGCAGCAGCGGCGCGAAGGCAAGCTCGCTGTCGCCGAGGTCCTCCAGGGTCTTGAGCTGCAGGTGCCAGAGGCCGGCCATGAGCTCCTCGTCGATGGCCTGGTCGGCCTCGGCATGGGTCTCGAGGACCTTCTGCAGCGTATTGCGGTTGAGCCGGGCACCGCCCGCCAGCAGGCCGCTGACGACGCCGTGCAGTTCCGGGGCCGAGCAGGCGGAGTTGAGGCGGGCCAGGGCATTGGCCAGTTCGTCGAGGCTGGGCACCGAGGCTACGGGATGCATGGGGACTGTCCGATTTGACCCTGTACGAAGTGAAAAACTATAGTACCCCCCACGCCCTCCTTCGGCCATCTCTCGCGGTACCTCCATGCTCGATAACGAACTTAAAATACTGAGCGCCCGCATCGACTCCCTGACCGAGCTGTCTTCGCGACTCATGGCGGAAAACAGGAAACTGCGCGCCCAGGAGACGGCCCTCCTCGCGGAACGCGACGAGCTGCAGCGGAAGAACGAGCTGGCCAAGGCTCGCGTCGAAGCCATCATCCTGCGCCTCAAGGCTCTCGAGGCCCAGGAATAGCCCCCTTACCTGCCGGATCTTTCATGAGCACCGAAACCAGCACGCTCGAAGTTTTCATCCTGGAAAAGTCCTACCGCATCAACTGCCCCGAAGGCGAGCAGGAAAGCCTGCGCAATTCGGCGCAGTACCTGGATCGCAAGATGCGCGAGATCCGCGGCTCCGGCAAAGTCATCGGCCTGGAGCGCATCGCCGTGATCGCTGCCCTCAACATCACCCACGAACTGCTGACGGCGTCGCGCCGGATGGATGCCGAGTCCGATTCCAAGGCCGAGCTGACCCGCCTGATCAGCAAGATCGAGAAAACACTGGACAGCTACCAGGCTCTTTGAGGCTGACCGCATTGGTGCGCGCTGCACACGTCTTATCGGATTTTGTGCTAACGACATTACAAAGCGGACATGCACCGGCGGTTTTTCAGCGGGTCACTTTGTTATACTGGCCGCGTGTTCCCTGGGGTGTTCGCCAGCTGGTCCAGTCCCCTGAGCCGATATCATCAAACCGGGATGTTCGCGTCGCTGCTGTGTGCATGTCCGCTCGCCGGAAAGCCTGATGCAGTGACCGGGCCTCCCCCTTGAACCTCTGGGTTCAAGGGTTACGACCGGCAGCGGCACTTCGGAGAACACACTCCCTTCATGCCTTCTCC
>JAJNDL010000208.1 GCA_021156385.1 Moraxellaceae bacterium
TGCTTCATCCCGATGACGCGAAGCGGCTGCACCTGGAGATGGGAGACCTGGCCGAGATCGCGACGCCAGGTGGCCGCCTGAAGGCCCGCGTGATGATCCATGCCGGCGTGGCGCGGGGCGTGGCAGCCTTCGAGCATGGCTTCGGCCATCGCGAACTAGGCGCTCGCGCCCACCGTATCGGCGACCGGCGCCAGCCGAAGGACGAACGCCTCTCGGCCGGGGTAAACCTGAACGACATCGGTGTCATGGACCCGACCCGCGCCGACGGCGCGCCGTGGGTCGACGCGATCTCCGGAACCTCGGTGCGCAACGGCCTGCCGGCGCGGATCAGGCTGGCCTGACGCCCGGCTCGTCCAGCGCCGCCGGATCGGCCCGCAGCATCAGGCGGGCCAGTTCAGCGGCGGACGATACGCCGGCTTTTTCCATCACGTGCTGGCGGTGGATGTGCACCGTCTTCTCGCTGATGCCCAGCGCCCCGGCGACGATCTTGTTCGGCTGGCCCAGCGCCACCAGCTTCGCCACTTCCTTCTCGCGCGGCGAGAGCGAGTGCAGCAGCGCGAGCGCGTCGTCGCGGACCTGCCGCTCCTGCAGCGCCTCGGCGCTGCGTCGAACCGCGGCTGCCACCGCGTCCAGCACCACCTGGTCCTTGAACGGCTTCTCGATAAAGTCCACCGCGCCCGATTTGAGAGCCTGCACCGCCATCGAGACGTCCGCGTGGCCTGTCATGAAGACGATCGGAATGTCGATGCCGCGCTCCCGCAGCACCTGCTGCAGCTCGAGCCCGCTCATCGAGGGCATGCGGATATCCAGCAGCACGCAGGCGGGAAGCGGCGATTGGGCGGCGGCGTCGAGGAACTCCTCGGCCGAGGCGTGCAGAAGCACCTGCCAGTCGACGGACCCTAGCAGAAAACGCAGCGAGCGGCGCAGGGCAGCGTCGTCGTCGACCACGTGCACGGTGCAATTTTCAGGCGGATGATGCATGGCAGGGAAGCGAAAAGGAAAAGCGCATACCGGGGCCATCGGCGTTTGGCCCGGCCCACAGCCGGCCGCCGTGGGCTTCGACAATCGTCTTGCAGATCGGCAGGCCCAGGCCCAGTCCGTCCGGCTTGGTCGTGAAGAAGGGCTCGAACAGTCGGGCTCGCTGAGCCTCCTCGAGCCCGGCGCCGCGATCGATCACGTGGACCAGCATGCGCGTGTCCGCCGGCTCGATGACGATGCGGACATCCTGCCGCTCCGGAGGCAAAGCGCGGCTCGCATCGATCGCGTTCTTCACGAGGTTCAGCAGCACTTGCTGGATCTGCTGCCCGTCCGCCAGCACGCGACACCGGCCTCGACTTCGATCCTCGATCGTGATCTCCGGCGCGTGGGCGAGCATGCCCAGCAAAAGGCGGCGCGCCTCGGCGGCGATGGCGACGACGTCGGACGGCTCACGGACAGCCGGGCGCTTGCGCGCAAAGTGCCGGATACGCTGGACGATGCCGCCCGCCCTCTCGGACTCGTTGGCAATCTCCGTGCAGGCTTCCGTGAGCGCCTCAGCCGTGAGCGTGCCGCGCGACTGCCGGCGCAGAAGGCTGCGGGCATAGGTGCCCATACTGGTGAGCGGCTGGTTTATTTCGTGTGCGAGGTTGCCGGACAGCTCCCCAAGCACCGACAGCCGCGACAGGTGATCCATTTGTTCCTGGTTCTGGCGCACGCGCGTCTCCGCTTCCTTGCGCGCCTGCAGCGCCTCGCGCAACTCACGGGTGCGCCGGTGCACCTGGTACTCGACCCGCACAGTGTGTATGACCCACGCAGCCAGCAAAGCGAACACGCCAAGCAGCCACGGCCAGAATCGGCGCACCAGCGCCTCCGGCGTGACGGCGTCCAGGCCGGCGTAGGGCCCTACCCGCAATTCCTGGTACACGTCGTGCACTGGGCGATAGTCGGCCGGAACAGTCCAGCTCAGGCGGCCCTCGCCTTCGGGCATCTCGAGCAGCGCTCGCACGACCGCCTTCGCCAGCGCCGGGTCGGTCTGGCGTGTCACGGCAATCGGCCAGTCCGGATAGAGGGGCGTCGAGGTGGCGCAGGCCAGGCCCGGCTCCTGCCGCGGCGACAGCACGCGGTAATCCTCCGAACGCAATGCACCGCGTTCGACCAGCTGTTCGAGCAGGCAGGTGCGCACGATTCCGGCATCGACATCGCCGCGCCGCACGGCGTCGACCACGCGCGTCATGGGGAGTCCCACGAAGCGGACTGCCGCGAGGTCCGATCCAGTGTCCAGGCCCTGGTGCTTGAGTTCCAGCGCGGCGATCAGGTAGCCCCCGAACGCGTCAGGCGCCACGGCGGCCACGGTCTTGCCGCGCAGGGCGCGAAGTTCGGCCGGCTCCGACCGGTCCGCCCGCGTGAAGACGACCGAACCGATCGCACGCGCTGGTGACGAGACGCCGGCCGATGCGAGCGTTGCGATGCGGCTGAGGCCGAATTCGGCCTCCATGGTCACGTAATAGCCAGGGTTCGTGATGACCAGGCCGACGCGATGCTCCGCGATCGCACGGCGCAGCCCTTCGGCGTCGTAGTGGTCGAGGCGGAAGCTGTGCTGAGGCAATGCGGCGTTCAGGTAGTCGAGAACCGGCGACCAGTCGGTCTCCGCGGCCCTCTCGCCCTGCCACGCGAAAACGCCGATGGGCACGGTTGCCGCGGCCACGCCCGCGCCCGCGAGGGAGGTCCACAGAATGAATACGGCGGCCAGGAACAGGCGCCGCCATGACGCGCTGGCGAAATACACAAGCCGACTATTAGGCCCCACGCCGGCCTGCGGCTTGATCAGTGTCAAGCCAGACAGGTTTCGCGCGGCTGGACGGATTGCGGCCGAGAGGTCGCGCGGCCGTGTCAGCCCGGGAACCCCAGGCGCATGGCGCCGCGCTCCGCGGCTGCCAGCAGGCGCTTGAGCAGTCGGCGGGTGCTCTCGGCGCCGCGGGACGAATCGGCCAGCCAGCGCGAGAAGGTGGTCAGGTAGATCGTGGTGATCACCGCCTCCTCGACCTCTCGCCGCCAACCGGTGGATCGCAGCATCGCTGTCTCGCGGATCCATTGCGCGGTGCGGCTGATGCGCGCGACGCCGCGCACCTGCAGGTGCACATGTTCGGGGTGCATCTTGTAACCCAGCATGCCGGGCACGAGGCGCCGGTGCGCCGCCAGGGCTTCGATCCAGGCCATGATGGCGCGAAACAGGCGCTCGCGGATCGGCAGCATGGCCCAACCCGGCTGCCTGCCGACCGCAAGCAGCGCCGCGTCGGCGACGTCGAAGAAGCCTTCCGCGATGGCGTCCTTGTCGCCGAAGTATCTGCGCAGCTCATCCAGGCCCATGCCCAGTTCGCGCGCGACCGCGTGCACGTGAAGGGCGTCCCAGCTCCCCGCCTGCTCAGCCAGGCGCAGGGCGGTGTGTACGATGCTTCGCCTGACGGCGTCTTCCTGCACGCCGTCGGCCAAGGGGGCAAGCGAAAGGTCCATCGTGTCCGAGCAGCCGGGGGATACTTCATCCTAGCTGGCGGCCGCATCTGCATCTGTCGGCCGAGACCGCGTCACGGCGCGGGACACCTTTCACCCAACCGGAGGCAATGTGTTGCAGTCAATCAGGAGGATGCGGTGGAAGCGCTGGCTGGCCGTCATGGCCGGTGTGCTGGCGCTGTACACGCTCGTTGGTTTCTGGCTGGTGCCACTGCTCATCCGCCACCAGCTGCCCCAGTTCGGCCAGTCGCAATTGCAGCGGCAATTGTCCGTCGGCGAGGTTCGCTTCAACCCCTTCACGCTGCGCCTTGCGGCCGCCGACCTCAAGCTGTCCGAGAGCGACGGGGCGCCGATGTTCGCCATCGGCGGCGTGGCGATCGAGATGCAATGGCGCTCGATAGTGCGCCGCGCGTGGAGCTTTGCCGACATCCGCATCACGGCACCGTCCGCGAGCTTGTTCATCGGGCCCGATGGCC
>JAJNDL010000209.1 GCA_021156385.1 Moraxellaceae bacterium
GTCACTCCCCAGAACACACGGTCGATGCCGGCATGCAGCGACACGTCGCCCCAGCGCTGCCGGACCGCCAGCTCGCGGATATCGGCATGTGACCGTTCCTCGTCCTGCGCATCCCGGCGCACAAACCCCACGAACCGGGCACTGCGCTGCTCGCTCCAGCGGTAGGAGAGCTCCGGCGTGACCGCCAGGGAGATGCCACCGTCCCGCTGCGGCGCATAAGCAGGCTCTTCAAAAAAATGCCGGCCCTCGACAGCGATTGCCAGCGCGGGGTCGAGGTCGGCAGCCTGCGTGGATGCGGCGGCCAATGTGCCCGCCAGCATCACAAGCGGTTTCCAGTTCATCGTTTTCTCCTCTGCCGTCGGGTGTGCTCACCGGCCGGGCCAAATTTTTCCGCCTTCCTGCCGGGGCCGGAGAACTGCAGCGGCCCGGCCGACTCAGCGCAGTGTCGTCAGCACGCTCTGGTCCAGGTCCTGGTCGCGGTAGCCGTTGCGGAACCTGTAGTTCTGGAAGGTGAGCGTGGTGGACTTGCCGGACTGGTGGTTGACCATGTCCATCTGCGCCGGCCGCCAGTACTTGCCGAGGTACTGCTCGTAACCCTTGAAGGTCAGCGTCTTCAGCAGCGACGCCTTGCGGTCGTAGAACTCGAGCTTCTGCGCGCGGTACTCGGCCTTGTCCACCCACACGACCTGGCGCGTATAGCCGGAGGTCGCATCGACCGGGAAGCGGTTGTAGACGAAGCAGTCGAGGCCGTTCAGCTTCTCCTCGCGCAGAAACTCGTAGCGGTATTTCTCGACTTCCTGCGAGCCCAGGTCCTCGTAGGCGAATTCACTGCCCATGAAGGGGCCGGACTTGTTGGAGCTGGCGATGCGCTTGACGCGTTTCACCGCCGGCAGGAAGAGCCAGCGGTCGTCGTCGGCGCTCTTGTGCGTGTGCGTGAGCAACGCGGTGCCGGCGACATCGCGCGGCTGGTCGAAGACGATCAGCGACTTGTCGCCGTCGGCCTTCACCTCCAGCGTGCGCGTGCGCATCTCGCGCACCGAGGTGTCGCCGGCGGGATTGCGCAGCACCATGCGCATGCTGACCAGGCTGTCGCCGAAACCCTCGTTGCGGCGGTCGGACTCCTGGGCGATCTGCAGGCCCTTTTCTTCGGGGCTCAGCGCCAGCGCAGGCACGGACAAGGTGAGGAAGGACGCCGCCAGGGCAGCGAGGGCAATTGTGGGGACTTTCATGGCATCAGCTCCTTTTCGATTCGGGACCGGACGGCGGCGGGCGCACGTCCGGCATTGCCGGGTCAATTGCTTCAGGTGGTCTGGACCACCGGGTCGTTTTCTTCGCCGGCTTCCGGCTCCTGGCGCTGCTGGCGGTCGATCAGCAGGATCAGCGGCGGCAGCAGCAGCAGGTTCAGCACCAGCGCGGCGACGAAGGCGATGCTGGCCAGCACCGACATGCCGTTGTTGGGCAGGAAGGACGACAGCGACATCACCAGGAAACCCGCCACCAGCACGGCGGTGGTCACCAGCAGCGCGACGCCGCTGGAACGGAAGGTGCGGCGCAGGGCCTCTTCCGGGCCCAGGCGCCCCTCGCGGCGGAAATGCAGGTACTCGTTGAGGAAGTGCACGGTGTCGTCGTCGCAGATGCCGGTGACGACGCCGATGAGGATGGCCATGGTGAAGTTGATCTCGCCGCTGACATAGCCCCAGATGCCGAAGGTGATGCCCACCGGCAGCGCCAGCGTCACCAGCGAGAGCAGGCCGAAACGGGCGCTGCGCAGCGTGACGATGAGGATCGCCGCCATGACGAAGAACATGACCACCGTCTGCGGAATCATGCTGGCGATGTTGCGCTCCGAGATATGCGCGAACAGCACCGGCGCGCTGCTCACCGACACCTCGAGCTCCGGCGCGTTCTGCTTCAGCCAGGCCTCGCCCTGCGCCACCTTCACCAGCAGGTCGTCGGCACTGATGCCCTGGAAGCCCACCGACACGCGCGTGGACGACTTGTCGACGTTGATCTGGTTGTTGAGGTCGAGCCCGAAGGGCAGCGACATCTCGTAGAGCAGCAGGTACTGCGCCGCGAGTTCGCGCTCCTCGGGCAGGCGGTACCAGGCCGGGTCGTCGCCGTGCATGCTCTTGTTCAGGCGCTTGAAGAGGTTGGTGACGCTGCCGACGTGGCCCACCTCGGGCTGCGTCTTCCACCACTGCGAGAAGGCCTCGATCTTGCGCAGCACTTCCGGGTCGGTGATGCCGTTGGTCTCGCCGGTCCGGAGCGAGAAATCGGCGAACAGGCCGACCGACACGTCACGCTCGAGGATGCGGTCGGTATCGCTGCGGAAGGCGATGTTCTCGTCGAAGTAATGGAAGAAGTTGTCGTCGGGCGCATTGCGGAAGATGCCGGCCGAGAGCAGGAGCGCGACGGCGAGGCTGCCGGTCAGCATCTTGCCGCGATGCTGCAGCACGCGGTCGCCGAGCGCGCCCATGAGGTGCTCCAGGCGGCTCGTCCCCTGCGGCGGCGCGGTCACCTTGAGCACCGCGAGCAGCGCCGGCAGCAGCAGCACCGACCACAGGCTGGCAAAGCCCACGCCGATGGCGGTGATGTTGCCGAGGTCGCGCAGCGGCGGCGAATCGGAGAAGTTGATGGTGAGGAAGCCCACCGCCGTGGTGAGGCCGGTCAGCATGATCGGCGTGAAGTTGCCGGTGATGGAGCGCACCAGCGCCTCGTGTTTGGCCATGCCTTCGCGCATCAGCGCGAACATCGCCACGCTCACGTGCACGCTGTCGGCCACTGCCAGCGTGGTGATGATGAGCGGCGCGAGCATGGACGGCGGCGTCAGCAAGATGCCCATGTAGCCGGCCACGCCGATGGCCGCCAGCGTGGAGAAGACGATGACGAGGGCCGTGGCCGCCGTCGCGATGCCGGAGCGCAGCATCAGCCAGATGATGGCGAAGATCACCACGTACATGAGCGGGATCAGCGTCATGCTGTCGTGGATGGAGGCCTCCGGAAAGGAGATGCTCATCAGGTTGGTGCCGGTCATGCCGATATGCAGCTCCGGATAATCCGCGAGCACGCGGTCGCGCAGGGCGCGCGCGGCGGCGATGTGGTCCGGCAGCTCCTGCAGCGAGCGCTGCGGCATGGTGGTGTCGACCGCCACCAGCAGCACGTCGCCCGCCGGCGCCACCAGGCGCTTGTAGAGCAGCGGCTCGGCCAGGGCGACGCGCTTCAGGTGGGCGATGCGCTCCGGCGTGATGGCGACGTCGTCCGGCAGCAGCGCCTGCACCTGGAGGTCGTCGCCCGCGGCGGTGGTGTGCTGGAAGTTGGTGACGGAATCCACGCGCATCGCGTAGGGCAGCTTCCAGGCGTCGGCGGTGAGCCGGCGCGCCGCCTCGAGCACGCGCGGGGTCAGCGCGCTGTCGGCGCCGCCCGCCCGGGTCTGGATCGCGAAGACGGTGAAGTCGCCCGGGGCGTAGACGGCGCGGGATTCGTTGAAGGCCTGCAGCTGCGGGTTGTCCTTGCCGAAGAAGGCGCGGTAGTCCGGCGTGAAGCCGATGAAGCGGGCGCCGTAACCCAGGGCGAGGATGGCGACCAGCGCCAGGGCCAGCGCCTGCCCGGGATGGTGGACCACCCCACGGGCGAAGGCCGCGACGGCCTGGCGGTAACGGGAAGCGAGATAGTTCATGGCGTCTCTTCCTTGGCGAAGGGGAAGCCGGCGAAGGTCCTGCCCGGCACCGGACAACGGGCCCGGCACGGCACGGCAGTGGGAGGCTGGGGCAGGCGCTCTCCGCAGTCGGCAAGGCCAGCGTAGGGAAAATCGGGTACGGACAGATATTGGCAATATTGCCAACTTTGATTCTGAAATTGCCAAATCCCGGATCCCGGGAGTAGAGTCAGGACCAATGGCGACTGGCCGCCTCCTGCGCCGGGAGAACGGCCCGCCTCCCGGCCCCGGGCGCGACCGGCCTC
>JAJNDL010000210.1 GCA_021156385.1 Moraxellaceae bacterium
AGCGCGTCCGACATCGGCCGGCCCTGCTCGATGAGGCGCATCGCCTGCGCGAGGCCCGGCCGCAGGTGCGCCCCGAGCAGCCCCTGCACCATGTCGAGCGCGCGCAGCGCTGGCACGCCGGCGCACAGCAGCATGCCGGTGGTGCGATACACGCGCGAGAGCTGGTAGACCTTCATGCGCTCGCCGAGCGCAGGCAGCTGCCAGAGGCGCACACTGAGCCAGCTGCGGAACGCCGGCTGGAAAAATGCCCAAAGCGACACCCCCAGGGCTGAAAGCAGAGTCAGAACCATCAAGACCCAGTGATTGCCCACAAAGCTGCCGAAGGCGAGGAGCAGCCTGGAGAACAGCGGCAGCGTTCCTGCCATGCCCTCGTAGACGCGCGCGAAGCGCGGCACGACGTAGAAGACCAGGAAGGCGAGCACCAGCGCGCCCACCGTCACGAGGATGGCCGGGTAGATGCTGGCCGAGACCACTTTCTTCTTCACCCGCCCGAGCTCTTCCTGGTAGGCAAGGTAGCGCTCGAGCGCCTCGCGCAGGCTGCCGGTGCGCTCGGCGGCCTTCACCGTCGCCACGTAGAGCGGCGAGAAGTGCCCGGGCAGGGCGGCGACCGCCTGCGAAAACGGCTCGCCGCGGTGGATCGCGTCGAGCACGACGGCGAGCACCTCGTGGCGCTCGCCGTGGGCGTCCTTTTCGGCAAGGGTCTGCAGCGCCTCGACGAGGTTGAGCCCCGCCTCGAGCAGCGTCGTCAGCTCCAGGGAGAAAAGCGTCGCCGAGAACGCGCCGCTGCGGCGCAGCCGCAGCGCGGCGAGCCGGCCGCCTTTCGCCTCGAGCGCGAACACCTCCAGGCCCCGGCCGCGCGCCTGCTCGCGCGCGAGCGCTTCGCTCGGTGCTTCGAGCTCGAGTGCGACGATGTTGCGCTGCGGATCGACCGCGTGGATGCTGAACTGCTGCATCTCCCTTTTCCCTTCCTATCCTAATTTAGGCTTGAAGAAGAAACCGCCTTTTGCAAGCTGAGCCGGTGTCGTCAATAGATGCCGATATCGGCGTCCTCGCCGCTGCCGCCGGCCTTGCCGTCGCGGCCGAAGGAGACCACCTCGAACTCGTGGCCGGGCTTCGAGCCCGGGGCCCGGTACATGTACGGCCGTCCCCACGGATCGGCGGGCACCGCCTTCTTGAGGTAGGGCCCGTTCCAGTTCGCCGCGCTTGCGGGCTTCGCCACCAGGGCCTCGAGGCCTTCCTCGGGGCTCGGATAACGCCGCACGTCGAGGCGGAACTGGTCGAGCGCTTTCTCTAGCGAGTCGATCTGCGAGCGTGCAACCTGGACCTCGGACCTGCCCACCTGGGAGAAGTAGCGCGGGGCCACGTACCCGGCGAGCAGGCCGATGATGACGATGACGACCAGCAGCTCGAGCAGTGTGAATCCGGCCTGGCGCCGCATGGCTACCTCACCCCGAACTTCATGGCCGACGCGCCCGACTGGTGCGCGCCCATGTCCGGCGCCGTAACGCCATCGTTGAAGTTTGGAATCTTCGCGCCGCGGCCGTACCCCGGGCTGTTCGGCGCAAGCTGGTACTGCCCGTTCGCCTCGCTCTGCCAGCCGTGGCCCGACTGGTAGATCGGCGTACCCACGGCGCGGTTCGCTTCGGCGCCCGAATACGCGCTCACGCTGCCGTTCACCAGGTCGTGGTCGAGGTCGTTGCCGGCGCCGCCGTTGTCGATGATTGAGGGCCACCAGGACTTCCACACGTGGTAGATGTTGTTGCGCGACACGGTGTTCGTCATGGGCTGGTTGCTGTTGCCCTTGAGGCCGTTGCCCACGCCGAGCGGGTACTGCGCGCCGCTCTGCACTGCCTGCAGCGTGGTGTTGTGGAACACGTAGCGACGGCCGTTGCCGTAGCTCGAGGTCGAGCCCGACTTGGCGAAGCCGTTGCGGCTGTCCTGGTCGAGCGATACCTGCGAGTACATGCGGCTGCGGTTCTGCACGTTGCGGAACACGTACACCGGGCCGATGTGGGTCGCGGTGGTGGCGATGCCGGTCGCGGTGTTGTCCAGGTAGTTGCCCCAGATGCGCACGTTGCGGTTCGCGCCCTCGGCCTCGATGCCGTCGTCCCAGGCGTGGCTGATCCTGTTGCCGTAAATGTCGCTGTCGGCGTTGGGCACCCCGCGGTCGGAGAAATTCGACTCGCCGCCGATTGCGTCGTTGAAGTAGCGGCCCCAGTCGCTGTAGATCTCGTTGTAGCGGATCACGAATTCGCCGCCGCAGTCGTGCGAGAAGAAGGCGTTCGGCCCCAGCGGATGACCCTCGGACCAGCTGTTCGCGCCGTAGCGCGGGTGGTGGATCTTGTTGCGCTGGATGATGACGCGCTTTGTCGAGGGAGCGGTGTTGCACCAAGTGGCGATGCCGGCATCCTTGTTCATGCCGATCTTCCAGCCTTCGGAGTTGGTGCGGCTGTAGCGGCCCCACCCGCTGATGTCGTTGCCCTCGATCACCACGTTGGTCGCGCCCTCCTTGATGGACACCGCGTCCTGCTTGGCGCCCTTCAGCGTCAGCCCGCGCACGATGACGTACGAGGCCGAGATGACGACGTTGTTGGTCTGGGCGTCGCCCGCGTCGCGGGTGGCCGGACCGGTGTAGAGCACGTAGCCGCTCGCCGTGCCGCCCTCGGTGATGTTGAGGGTCTGCGAGCCGCTTTGCACCTGCACGGTCTTCGCGATCGGGAAGTTCTCCGACCACGTCCTTGCCTTCAGGCCTGCCGAAGGCGACTTGCCCGGCATGGCGAACTGCACTTCGTACTCGCTGCCCGCCGCGAGGTTGACGATGCTGCCGCGGCACTCGCTGTTGCGCGAGTCGTACCACATCGCCAGCGCCTGCTTCCAGGACGACTCGCCCGTCTTGCGGTAGCGCACCTCGCAGCCGGCGGTGCCGGGGTTGGAGGGCGGTTTCCAGTACAGGCCGAGGGACGCGAAGGTCGGCACCGCCTTCGTGTCAGTCGAGGGCAGGGGGGCGGTGTCGCCGCCGCCGGTGCCGCCACTGGTGTCGCCGCCGGCGGTGCTGTCGTTCTGGATGTTGATGCTCACCTGCGCGGTGCCGGTGCCACCCTTGTCGTCGGTGGCCACCGCCTTGAGCGTGTGTGTGCCGCTCGGGAACTTGCTCGGGTCGATCAGGCAAGTCCAGGGCGCCAGGCCCTCGGTGTTGATGAGCGTCGTGCCGAGGTAGAACTGCACCTGTTTCACGGTGGTGCCGCTCAGCGCCGTGGTGAGCGCCTCGCAGCCGCCGTCGGAGTGGCCGGTGATTTTCGAGATCGTGGCGCCGTTGGCCGGCGCCTTGAACGAGACGGTCGGGCCGGCCGGCGCAGTGGTGCCGCCGCCGGTGCTGCTGCTACCGATGTTGACGCTGATCTGCGCGCTGCCAATGCCGCCCGTGGTGTCGGTGGCGACGGCCTTCAGGGGGTAAGTACCCGCCGCGAACTTGGCCGGATCGATGTTGCAGTTCCAGGGCGCGCCGCCCTCGGTGTTGAGCAGCGTCGAGCCGAGATAGAACTGCACCTGCTTCATGCTGGTGCTGCTCGCCACCAGCGCCTCGCAGCCGCTCGACTGGTAGATCGGGCTGGTGATCGTGGCGCCGTTCGACGGGGTCTTGAACGACACCGTCGGGCCCGTAGTCGTGCTGCCGCCGGTGCTGCTGCTACCGATGTTGACGCTGATTTGCGCGGTGCTCATGGCGCCGGTCGAGCTGGAGGCCACCGCCTTGAGGGGATAGGTGCCCGCGGCGAACTTGGACGGGTCGATATTGCACTGCCAGGGTGCGCTGCCTTCGCTATTGAGCGCGGTGGTGCCGAGGTAGAACTGCACCTTGCTGATGCCGCTGCCGGTCACCTCGCAGGCGCTCGACTGGTTAATCGCGCTGGTGATGGTCGCGCCGTTGCTCGGCGCCGTGAACGACACCGTCGG
>JAJNDL010000211.1 GCA_021156385.1 Moraxellaceae bacterium
GCTGCTGGCAATGGCGGCCATCCTCATCGTCGCCATCGGCACTTCCGCTTTCTCCGACCCCTACTTCAACCAGCACTGCAGCTATGTGGTGATCTTCGTACTGGCCCTGGTGCACGGCATCGGACTGTTCCGCATGCTGCCGGCCATCCTCGTCAGCGGCCTTGCAACGCTGCTGGCATGGCTGGTGATCGTGCGGTTCGAGCTCTGGCTGGACCAGGGCCTGTTCCTGCAGTACATGCTGACCGCCAGCCTGGTCGGCGCGCTGCTCAGCTTCATCGTCGAGCAGCGCAGCCGGCGCAGCTTCCTGCAGGACCGGCTGCTGCAGCTCGAGCGCGACCAGCTCGACACCGTGGCTGGCGAACTGGCGCGGCAGTCGCGCGAGGATGCCCTGACTGGCCTGGCCAACCGCCACCACTTCAGCGAAGTGCTGCAGGCCGAGTGGGACCGCGCGCGCCGCGAGGCCCAGCCACTGGCCCTGGTCTTCATCGACCTCGACTGCTTCCGGGCCTTCAACGAAGCGGAAGGCTATCTCGAAGGCGATGCCGTGCTGGCCGCCTTCGGCAACCTGCTGCACGGCTGCCTGCACCGTCCGGCGGACCTGGCGGTGCGTTTCGGCGGCGAGGAGTTCGTGCTGCTGCTGCCCGGCACGCCGCTGGCGGGCGCCCTGGCCGTGGCCCGGCACGTGCAGGACGCGCTGCGGGCCCTGGCTATCCCGCATCCGGCCTCGCCGGTGGCCGGATGCGTCACGGCCAGCATCGGCGTCGCCGCCCTGGAGCCGTCATCCGAGCTGCGCAGCGCGCAACTGCTGGGCTGGGCGGACGAGGCGGCCCACGCCGCCAAGTCCGCCGGCCGCAACTGCATCCGGGTCGCCGGCAGCGGCGACCGCCTGGCGGTGGAGCCGGCCTGACGCGGTCCCCGCCCGGCGCCGGTGATGACGGCATCCCGCCCGCTCACTACAATACGCGCCGTTTTTCCCTTCCTTTGCTTTCGCGCGCGAGATCATCCATGTCCGGCATCAAGAAAGTCGTGCTCGCCTATTCCGGCGGCCTCGATACCTCCGTCATCGTCCGGTGGCTGCAAGACAACTACCAGTGCGAGGTCGTCACCTTCACGGCCGACATCGGCCAGGGCGAGGAAGTCGAGCCCGCCCGCGCCAAGGCCCAGGCCATGGGCGTCAAGGACATCTACATCGAGGACCTGCGCGAGGAATTCGTGCGCGACTTCGTGTTCCCCATGTTCCGCGCCAACACGATCTACGAGGGCGAGTACCTGCTCGGCACCTCGATCGCGCGTCCGCTGATCGCCAAGCGCCTGATCGAAATCGCCAACGAGGTCGGCGCCGACGCCATCTCCCACGGTGCCACCGGCAAGGGCAACGACCAGGTGCGCTTCGAGATCGGTGCCTATGCGCTGAAGCCCGGCATCAAGGTCATTGCGCCCTGGCGTGAATGGGACCTGACCTCGCGCGAGACGCTGATGAACTATGCGAAAGAGCGCCAGATCCCCATCGATTTCGCCAAGGCCGGCAAGAAGTCGCCGTACTCCATGGACGCCAACCTGCTGCACATCTCCTATGAGGGTGGTGTCCTGGAAGACCCGTGGACCGAGTGCGAAGAAGAAATGTGGCGCTGGAGCGTGAGCCCCGAGAAGGCCCCGGATCAGGCGACCTATCTCGACCTCACCTTCGAGAAGGGCGACATCGTCGCCATCGACGGCGTGCAGAAGTCGCCGGCCACCGTGCTCGCCGAGCTCAATAAAATCGGCGGCGCCAACGGCATCGGCCGCCTCGACCTGGTCGAGAACCGCTATGTCGGCATGAAGTCGCGCGGCTGCTACGAAACCCCGGGCGGCACCATCATGCTGCGCGCGCACCGTGCCATCGAGTCCATCACGCTGGACCGCGAAGTGGCGCACCTGAAGGACGAGCTGATGCCCAAGTACGCCAGCCTGATCTACAACGGCTACTGGTGGAGCCCGGAGCGCCTCCTGCTGCAGCAGATGATCGATGCCTCGCAGGTGAACGTGAACGGCACCGTGCGCGTGAAGCTCTACAAGGGCAACGTCATCGTGGTGGGCCGCAAGTCCGAGAGCGATTCGCTCTTCGACACCCGCATCTCCACCTTCGAGGACGACGGCGGTGCCTACAACCAGAAGGACGCCGAGGGCTTCATCAAGCTCAACGCCCTGCGCATGCGCATCGCCGCCAACAACGGCCGCAAGCTGCTCAAGTAACAGGGGCGGGGTGCCCGGCAGGGGACCCCGCAGCAAGGGCGCCGGCCGGGGCCGGCGTCGCGGGGGCGGCTTAGGCCGCCCCTGCCGTTTCCGGCGACGCCCCGTGCCGGGCGGCCGAGTGCCGGGCCGGGGGCAGGAGCGCGAGTCCGGCGCTGGCTATACTCGCCGGACGGGTTGCGGCCCTGTGCCGTGCTTGCACCATCGTGCCGTACAGGACAAATAGGAAAGACGCTAAGCTTCCTGTCCGGGTTTCATCTTGCATCTGTCAGCGGGAGTCGGCTGATGCCCACCTCTGCCATTCTGGTGCTGTCATCGATCGCGGCGAACCGCGAGCGCCTCTGCGAGTGGCTTGCGCCGCTGGCGTCCTGCCGCGCGCTCGAGAATGCCGAGGACCTCTGGCAGACACTGCGCAACCGTCGCCTGCTGCCGCCCGGCCTGCTGGTCTTCGACGGCCATCCGCCGGAAGACAGTTATTCCCTCATCAATCGCCTGCAGGGCGATCCGTCCGGCGCCCAGCTGCCGGTACTGCTGCTCGCCGACAATCTTTCCGACAGCAGCCGCCGCTTCTACGGCGAGCTCATGCACGGCATCGAATGCCTGCCCAAGCCGGTCGCTCCCGAGGTGTTGCGCGAAAAGGCCGCGGCCTGCCTGGCGCTGGACCGCGCCCGCGTCGCCATCGAGGAGACCATGCAGAATGCGGACTGGGAGCAAACCCTGCGCGAGGGTCTGCTCGCCATCGACGAGAACGGCCGCATCCGCTACGCCAACCGCCAGGCCGCGCGCTGGCTGCGCCTCTCGCCGCTGCGCCTGGTCGAGCTCAACCTGCAGAGTCTGCTGGAAACGCCGGTGACCGACATCACCGCGTCCTGGCCGGCCTCGCTGCTGCCACAGGCCATGGCCGGGCAGAGTGCGCTGCAGGTCAAGCGCCTGACGCTGTGGCGCGGCGACGGCGGCAGCCTGCCGGTGCAGGCGCTGCTGGTGGCCTCGCGCGACAACGGCTATCCGCTGCTGTTCGCCTTCAAGCCCCTGGAGAACGGCCAGGGTGCCCCCAGCCTGGCCGAGATGGCCCGCATCGACATGCTGACCAGCCTGCCGACGCGGCCGCACCTCGAGGAGGCCATGCTGCCGCTGCTGGAGCGCGGCGAGCAGCGTCCGGCACTGCTGTTGCTCGACATCGACCACCTGCGCCACATCAACGAAACCCTGGGCTACGACTTCGGCGACCAGCTCCTGCGCGCCGCCGCGGCACGGCTGCGTGCGGCGGGCGAGGCGGGCGTGCTGGCCTCCATGGGCGGCGGCCGCTTCGCGCTGCTGGTCGAGGACGTCGCGGACTACCGCGTCGCCGGGCGCGTCGCGCAGCGCCTGCAGGCGCAGTTCCGGCTGCCCTTCCTGCTCGCCGGCCACGAGGTGTTCTGCAGCATCAGCGCCGGCATCGCGCTGTATCCGGCCTCGGGCGACGATCCCGAGCAGCTGCTGCGCGCCGCCGAGCGCGCGCTGGAGCGGGCCAAGGCCGTGGGTCGCGGCGTCATCCAGTTCGATGCCGCCGAACTCAACCGCTTCAGCATCGAGCGCCTGGAGTGCGAGAGCGCCTTCCACCAGGCCCTGCAGGACGGCCAGCTCAGCCTGGCCTGGCGGCTGTGGCGCGATCCCGTCGGGCGGGTGCTGGCCCTGCAGCCGCGGGCGGTGTGGCCGGCGGCCCCCCCGCATACACCG
>JAJNDL010000212.1 GCA_021156385.1 Moraxellaceae bacterium
CGTATTGCCGCTGCTCAAGCGCGAGGCGCCCGACCTGCGCCTCATCAACCTGGAGACGGCGATCACCGAGCGCGGCGTGCCGCACAGCAAATGCATCCACTACCGCATGCATCCGCTCAACGTGCCCTGCCTGGTTGCGCTCGGCGTGAACGGTGCCGTGCTCGCCAACAACCATGTGCTGGACTGGGGGCGCGAAGGCCTGGAAGACACGCTGGAATCGCTGCGCCAGGCAGGCATCACCAGTGTCGGTGCGGGGCACGACCGCGCCGAGGCCGCGCAGGACGCGCAGTGGGTGCTGCCGGGCAAGGGCCGCGTGCGCCTCTTCGCTTTCGGCCACCCCTCCAGCGGCGTGCCGGACGAGTGGGCCGCGGGCGAGACCAGTCCCGGCATCAACTGGCTGCCCGAGCTCACCACTGCCGACATCGCGGAGCTGCGCACCTACCTGCGCGAAACGCGGCAGGAAGGCGACATCGTCGTGGTCTCGCTGCACTGGGGCAGCAACTGGGGCTACGACGTGCCCTGCGAGCAGCAGCGCTTCGCGCACGCGCTCATCGACGAGGCCGGCGTCGATCTCGTCTGGGGGCACTCCTCGCATCATCCGCGGCCCATCGAGGTCTATCACGACCGCCTCGTGCTCTATGGCGCAGGCGACTTCCTGAACGACTACGAAGGCATACGCGGCTACGAGGAGTTCCGTCCCGAACTGGCAGCGCTCTACCTGCCGCGCCTCAGGCCCGACGGCAGCCTGCGCGAGCTGCGCCTGTGGCCGCTGCGCGTGCACCTGTTCCGCCTCAAGCGCGCCGCCGCCAACGAGGCGCACTGGCTGGCCGAAACGCTGAGCCGTGTTGGCCGTGCCCTCGGCACGCAGCTCTTCCCGAACCACGACGGCACGTTGCGGCTGCACTGGCATTGACGACCGCGGTGCGGTACTGCCGGGGCGAGGTGAAGTCCCGGCCAGGCGTTGTGCCAGGAGAGCAGGCAATGGGGGATTCCGCCTGAACCGGCCGGAAGTCCGGCTGCCTTCGGGCGGACTTTCCCCTACCATCGCTGCCTTCTCCCGTAACGTCGATCCCGTCTCCAGAGCAATGCAGTCCTCCCTCGTCCTCGCCGCCGGCCGCCGTGCCTTTGCCCGCCTCCAGGAGCACGGCCTCGTGCCCGGTCTCATCCACAGCATGCTGGCCGCCTCGGGCGGGCCCAAGGGCCTCATGCTGCTGCAGCTCGACCGCTACCTCACCGGCGAATTCCTGGCGCAGGACGACCAGCCCGTCGACGTGCTCGGCACCTCCATCGGCGCCTGGCGCCTGATGAACTACACGCAGGCCGATCCGCAGGCGGCGCTCGACCGCTTCGAGGAGTTCTATTTCAGCCAGCGCTATCCGGAGAAGCCCTCGCGCGAGCAGATCACCGCCGAATGCCGCCGCCTGCTGGACGGCATGCTGGGCAGCACGGGTGCGCAGGAGATCGCCACGAATCCGCGCTTCCGCCTGCATGTGATTGCGGCACGCGCCCGGGGCAATGCGGCCAGCGACGACAGGTCGAGGCTCTTCATGGCCATGGGCCTGCTCATGGCCGGCAACGTGCTCACCAGCAACGCGCCGTACTGGTTCTTCGAGCGTGTCATGTTCCGGCATCGCGAGGGCGGCTTTCCCTGGCACGGCAGCATCCCGCTCGCCGGCAGCGCCGAGCTCACGCCCGACAACGTGGCGCCGGCGCTGCTGGCCACCGCGTCGATCCCGCTGGTGCTGAACGGCATCAGCGACATTCCCGGCGCGCCGCCCGGCCTGTACCGCGACGGCGGCCTCACCGACTACCACCTCGCCAATCCGCTCGGGGAAAAGGAGGGCATCGTGCTCTACCCGCACTTCCTGCCGCAGGTGGTGCCGGGCTGGTTCGACAAGAGCCTGAGCTGGCGTTCGCCGCGCTCCGACCATTTCGACGACGTGCTGCTGGTGACGCCTTCCCGGCGTTTCATCGCGAGCCTGCCCTACGGCCGCATTCCCGACCGCAACGACTTCGTGAACTTCGATTTCGACGAGCGCGCGCGCTACTGGCGACAGGTGCTGACCGCAACGCAGCGCCTGGCAGACGAATTCCACGACCTGGTGAGCACCGGGGCATGGCGCGACGTGCTGCAGCCGCTGAAATTCGGCAAGGGCGGCAGCCTCGGGCACTGAGCGCCAGCGGTATCGCCCTGTCGGCGGCGCGCCCGCCTGCCGCTAGAATTCCCGTAAACGATCCCGGCATTGCAGGACTCCCGCATGATCCCTTCCTCCCTCCTCGAACTCGACCTCACCGCGCCGCTGCAGGACCCGGAGCTCAGCCGGCTCGACGAGCTCTTTCTCAAGCTCGGCGAGCGCCTGATCGCCACGCATGGCGAGGAGGTCGACTGCATCCGCGACGTCGCCGAGTTCGACGGCTTCGTGCTGGCCGTGGTCAGCAGTCCCGTGGCGATTGCGCAGGAGGCATGGCTGCCGGCGGTGTGGGGCGGCATCACGCCGCCCATCGAATCGCAGGCCGAGGCCGAGGAGGTCTTTTCCCTCCTGCTGCGCCACCACAATTCCCTGGCGCGCCTGATGGAGCGCTTTCCCGAGAATTACGAGCCCGTCTTCAGCTACGACAGCGACGAGGAAGGCGGCGAGTACGAGAGCGTGGACAGCTGGTGCGTCGGCTTCCTGCGCGGCATGGAACTCGCCTGGGAGAGCTGGATGCCGGCGGCCGAGCTGGAGCCGGAGCTCTTCGACACGCTGCAGCTCTTCGGCACGCTGGAAGGCCTGGAGGAGCGGCAGACCATGGCGGAGGACGAGGTCGCCGAGCTGCAGGACCAGATGCCGGACATCACCCGCCTGCTGGCCGCGCTCGGCCGCGAGCAGCGCGCCCGCACGCCGACGCTGCGGCGGGCCGAGCCCAAGGTCGGCCGCAACGATCCCTGTCCCTGCGGTTCGGGCAAGAAGTACAAGCAGTGCTGCCAGCCCTGAGCCCGGGCGCTGTCGTGGTCAGTAGGGCGGAGCTTCTCTTGGCCTCAAGCATCTTTTCTGATTTGTATAGGCACTGGTGCCGGACGGAACTCCTATAGTTCCGCCAGGCTCCGGCGGGGTTGCCGCCATCCCTCACGATCACGAAAAGGAAGCCGCCTTGCCCGCCCTGCCCAAGTCCCCGCTGCTCCGTATCGCGCTGGCCGTCGCGGCCCTGCTCGCCGTGGCGCTGGTGCTGCGGGCCGGCCGCGGTCCCGAGCTGCCGGGCTACGTGGTCGAGGCGCGGCCGCTGGTGCAGCGCGTGGTGGCGAGCGGGCAGGTGGGCAGCGCCTCGCTGGCGCGCGTCGGCAGCGAGATCACCGGGGTGGTGAAGGCGCGCCACGTACGCGAAGGCGATGCGGTGCAGCCCGGCGACCTGCTTCTCGAGCTGCAGGACGAGGAACAGCAGGCGCGGGTTCGCGAAGCCGAGGCGGCGCTGGCCCAGTTGCGCGGTTCACGGCGGCCGCAGGCACTGGCGGCACTGCGGCAGGCCGAGAGCGGACTGGTGCTGGCGCAGGCCGAGCGCGCCCGCCGCGAGGAGCTTTTCACCCGTGGCCTGCTGTCGGCCGAGCAGCGCGAGCAGGCGCGCAATGCCGAAGTGGCCGCGAAGGCGGCACGCGACCAGGCCCGGCTGCAGCTCGAAGCCACCGGCGGCGCCGAGGCGCAGGTGCTGCGCCAGCGCCTCGAGCAGGCGCGCGCCGCGCTCGCGAAAACCCGGATCCATGCCCGTGTCGCCGGCACCGTGCAGACACGCAACGTCGAGCCCGGCGATCTCGTGCAGCCCGGGCGCACGCTGCTGGAAGTCGCGCGCAGCGACAGTCGCGAGATCGTCGTCGCGCTGGACGAGAAAAGCCTGGCGCCACTGGCACTGGGGCAGGCCGCGCAGGTGGTGGCCGACGCCTTTCCGGACCGTGTCGTGCAGGG
>JAJNDL010000213.1 GCA_021156385.1 Moraxellaceae bacterium
CGCAGGTTGCTGTGGGATGGCGTCATCTGATAATGCGAGACTGTTGGGTTTTCCCCGGCCATTGGATAGACTCACGGCCTGACTGGCCCTTAAGTGCCTGAAAACTACAAAGTTGCCCCGGACGGTGTCCGCCGAGGAGCAGATGAACAGCAAAGACTCCCTGCCTCCAGGTTTCCTGGCTGGTCTCGAACCCCTTTCCCGCCGCCGTTTTCTGACCTCTGGCGTTCGTCTGGCCGCTGCTGCCGGCACCTTGGCCGCGTTGCCGGCGCAGGTCCTTGCGGCCGAAACGCCCGGGCTGCCGGAGGGCATCAAGAACATCACCGAACTCGAGTACCGCGTCTTCAACAAGCTGCGCGTCATCATGCTGCCGACGGAAAAGTACGAGCTGCCTTCCAGCGAGGAAATCCCGGTCATGCAGAACCTGGACGTATGGGTCGGCAAGCTCAACCAGCGTACCCGGCTGCTGCTTACCCTGGGCGTGCAGACCATCGAGTATGGCTCGCTGTATCGTTTCTCGCGTTTCTCGGCAATGAGCGACAAGACCGCTGCGAAGCATGTGCACAACTGGCAGATCGGCAATGTGCTGCAGCGTGGCGTGATGTCCAGTCTGAAGATGCTGATCACGCTCGCCTATTGGCAGGACATCCGCACCTGGCCGGCCCTGCAGTACGACGGCCCCGTGACCGAGAAGTGGGGGATTCGCCGTCTGGGCAATGCGCCACTGCCGCGCTGATCAGAAGAGTCGATACGAATAAAAATAAAGCCATTACTCCTGAACCGAGGCTGAAATGATTTACAAGGAAATGCCGCAAGAAGGTCTGCTGGTGACGCAGGCGGCGGATATTCCGTCCAAGGAGCTTCGCCTGGAGGCCGACGTCGTCGTCGTCGGTTCCGGAACCGGCGGCGCGATTGCCGCCTATGAGCTGGCGCGTGCCGGCCGCAAGGTGATCATTCTGGAAGCCGGCCGCTACGTGCCGAGCAATACCTTCAAGGAAGACCTCGCCGACAGCATGCAGCGCATGTATCAGGACAATGCACTGCAGACCAATGCCACCGGCGACCTGATCCTCATGCAGGGCGCCATGGTCGGTGGCTCTTCCGTTGTCGACGCCACCGTCTGCGAGCGCCTGCCGAAAGATGTGCTGGATATCTGGCAGAAAGAACACGGCCTCGACAATCTCACCATGGAAGACATGGCGGCACACTACAAGAAGGTCGAAGCTCGCCTTGCAGTCCACGAGAATGAGCCGCATGAAATCAATGACTGTGCCAACGTCGTGGTCAGCGGCTGTGAGGCCATGGGCTGGTCCTGGCGCCCGGTGGCACGCAATGTGCGCCAGTGTGCGCTGACCGGGCACTGCATTTCCGGTTGCGCCAGTGACCGTAAGCAGTCGGCTCTGGTCACGCATCTGCCCTGGGCGATGGCGCATGGCGCCGAACTCTATTCGGATGCGCATGTCGACTTCGTGAACATGCGAAATGGCCGGGCGAGTGGCGTCGAAGGCCGGATCATCGATCCGGAGACCAAGCAGGTCGTGTCGCGTTTCTTTTGCGATGCCCAGCTCGTCATCCTTGCCGCCGGTGCCGTACAGACTCCGCTGATACTGCAGAAGAGCGGTATCGGAGCGCAGAGCGGCATGGTGGGGCGCAACCTCTTCGTGCACCCCTTCGTGACCGTCATAGGCCGCTTTCCCGAGCCCATCTACGGCTGGCGCGGCGCACTTACCGGGGTGAAGGTGGACGAGTTCCGCAAGCCGGAGAACGGTCATGTGCTCATGGTGAGTGGTCTGGCCGCACCGATGCAGCTCATCGCCCAAGGCGAGCTGGGCGAGGGCGACTCCCATGTCCGCTTCATGGAAAGCTACAAGCACTACTCCGCACTCAACGTATTCGTGCACGACCACGGCCAGGGCTATGTGCACTGGACGGGCGATGTCGAAACCGGCGAGAAGCGCATCGACTGGAACCTGAGCCGCGACGAGTTCGCTCATTTCCGCGAAGCACTGAAGCATGCTGGTCGCATCATGTTCTCGGCGGGCGCAGAGAAGGTGCATCTGCCGGCCTATAACCTGACGGCGGCCAACAACGTCTTCGAGCTCGACAAGGCGGTGAACCAGATCGATTACGGCACGCTCGGCCTGTATACGCTGCGCATGCTGTCCTATGAGCCGCAGGGCACCTGCCGCATGGGCAAGGATCCCTTCCGCTCGGTCGTGAACCCCTGGGGGGAGTGCCACGACGTGAAAGGCCTGTTCATCACCGACGCGAGCATCCTGCCGTCCGGTACTACGGTGCCCGTGCACATGACGGTGGCTGCGCTGTCCAGCTACATCGCGGAAAACATCCTGCTCAAGTCGTCCAGCTACTTCTGGAGCTGACCCTCGGGCAGCAAAAGAAAAGCCCGCATTTCGCGGGCTTTTCTTTTGCTGCCATCGCCATCGGACGGTCAGAGATCGACGAGATCCTGGCCCTCGCTGACGAGATCCCCGGCCGTGACGGCAACGCTGGCCACCACTCCTTCCGCATGGGCGCGAATCCGGTATTCCATCTTCATCGCCTCCATCACCAGCAGCGTGTCACCCTTCTGAACGCTGTCGCCGGCCTTGACGTTCACGCTGACGATGCGGCCGTTCATGGGCGCGCGGTAGTGATGCTCGTCGCCGCCCTGGCCGCCGGTGGAGGTGCGCCGGACATGGACGAGTTCGACATGCTCGCCGTCCCTGAAGACATGGACTGCGTCGCCTTTCCGTTCTGCGGTGAGGCTCTGGCTGTGGCCGTCGCGCTCGACGAGGTAGCTGTTGCCGCCGGCGTGTCGCAGCGAGCACCGGCCTTCGGAGTTGCCCAGCCTGTAGCGAAAGCCGTCGTCTTCCGGAGTGAGCTGCACGCCGTGGACTTCCTCACCCAGTTTCACCCGTAGCAGCACCACGTCGGGAGCGCTGATGCGAAAGCCCTGCAACTGCGACCAAGGGGAACCTGACGCGACGGAGTTGTCCGGAGCCCGCAGGAAGAGTTGTGCTGCCAGCAGCAGCAACGACTCCACAGGCACTGCCAGGGGAGTGAAGAGCCCGGCCCGGTGCTCCTCGATGAAATGCGTTCCCAGTTCGGCGCGCCGGAAAGCCGGATGCGACAACACCTGTGTCAGGAAGCGGGCATTGTGCTTCACCCCTGCGATGCGCACCTGTCGCAGTGCATTGCAGAGGTGTTCCACCGCCACGTCGCGCGTTTCTCCCCAGGCGATGACCTTGGCCATCATAGGGTCGTAATAGACGCTCACCGCATCACCGCTGCGATAACCCGTGTCGACACGTCCACCTTCCGGTGCAGGCAGCTCGAAACGTTGCAGAATGCCGGTAGAGGGCAGGAATTCCTTGTACGGATCTTCTGCGTAGAGCCGCACTTCCATGGCATGTCCGCGCGGCGAAAGATCGGATTGCGCAAAGGGCAGGGGCTCGCCACTGGCGATGCGCAACTGCAGCTCGACAAGGTCCAGGCCGGAGATCAGCTCGGTAACCGGATGCTCCACCTGCAGCCGGGTATTCATTTCCATGAAATAGAAATCGCCGTGCCGGTCAACGAGAAACTCTAGGGTTCCGGCACCTTCATAGGCGATCGCCTTTGCGGCACGCACGGCGGCTTCGCCCATGGCCCGACGCAAGGCATCGTCAAGACCGGGGGCCGGTGCTTCTTCCACCACCTTCTGGTGGCGGCGCTGGATGGAGCAGTCACGGTCGAACACATACACTGCATTTCCCTGACGATCGGCCAGTACCTGGACGTCGACATGCCTGGGCTCGACCAGCAGCTTCTCGATCAGCATGCGTTCGTCGCCAAAGGCATTGCGCGCCTCGCGCTGCGCGGCATGCAATGCATCGATGAACTCCCGCTCCTCATGCACGGCGCGCATGCCCTTGCCGCCTCCGCCGGCAGAAGCACCGGAAAGCCCATCTGTTTCGCCTGCGCGAGCAGGAAACCTTCGTCCTGGTTGTCGCCGTGATAGCCGGGAATCAGTGGCACGCCGGCTTTTTCCATGAGCGCCTTCGCGCCCGACTTGGAGCCCATGGCTGAGATAGCGTCGGGGGAGGGGCCGATGAACACGAGTCCGGCTTCGCGGCAGGCGCGCGAGAAATCGGCATTTTCGGAAAGGAAGCCGTAGCCCGGATGTACAGCCTCCGCGCCGGAGGCCTTCGCGGCGGCGATGATCCGGTCGGCACGAAGATAGGAGTCGCGGCTCGGCGCGGGGCCGAGGCGAAACGCTTCATCGGCAACCTGCACATGCAGTGCAGCGGCATCGGCGTCGGAAT
>JAJNDL010000214.1 GCA_021156385.1 Moraxellaceae bacterium
GCGTACCACATGTTCTCGAGCAAGCTCGACAACTGCATCAAGCCCGTGCTGCTCCCGCCGTCGGCGCGCCGCATGAACCTGCACTGACGGAGGGACCATGAGCAACGACGCAGAAGACTCCACCACATACGTCGAGCGCACCGAATCCGAGGCGCACAAGCGGACACCGCCGTCCGGCATCCAGGGCTGGGGCGCGGACCTGGATCCAGGCGTGCGGCCGGCCGTGCCGAAGGAGCGCACCCCGCAGCGCTTCGTCGACGCGCACTGGGACGACATCGAGCCGCAGGCCGACCGCGGCGTGAAGGTCCTCCACTCGAACGAGCGTCCCGGGCTCACGCCCATCTACGGCACCGCGCAGCCGCCGAGCGGCGTGTCCGGAATGATCCGCCACGGCGCATTCCGCTTCAGCGAGAACGACCTGCGCCACTGGCTGATGCTGATGTTCGCCGACCGCGTGAACGTGGTCGAGGGAATCATCGAAGACCTGGCGCATGGCCACGTGCCGAACATCTTCAAGGAGATGGGCGGGCCGGCGGAATGGAAATACAACCGCCAGGGCTTCATCCGCAAGGCCGTCATCGCCGGCAGCGTCGTCGGCCTCCTCCTTTACCTGAACAGCCGGCGAAGCCGGCGCTGAACCCTCAACCCAAGGAATACACACATGGAAGCCACCACCATCGGTATGAACCGCACCGGCGCGGCCACCTCGCCCGTCGACGTTCAGGCCATGACGGAAGCCGCCGACGCCCTGAGCCCCGCGGTGCCGATCGACACCGCGGCGGCCGAGGCCGATCGCCTGGTCTACATCAGCGAGTCTGACACCGTCGGATCCATCCCGCCGCCGGCGTCGATGAAGGGCGTGCTCAAGACCGGCATGGCCAAGCTCAAGGGCGGCGCCCCGAGCATCTTCATGGACAAGATCGGCGAGCGCATCGCCTTCGAGCGCGGAGGCACGCGCCTGTACGACGCTTTGATCACCAAGTACCAGGGCGTGCAGGCGCTGGGGGAGGAAGTCCTGGTGCCGGCCGAACAGCTGCCCGCCGCGGACGGCTCCATGGGAGTCATCGGAAATCCGGGCGAGGCGCCCCTGGCCACGCTCATGCGCATCCGTAGCGAGGAGCACGCCCACTTCCGCATGCTGGGCGAGGCCATGATGAAGATGGGCGGCGACCCGACCGCGCAGACCCCGTGCGCCGACGTCACCGCGACCTCGACGATGGGCATCCTGCAGGTGGTCACCGACCCGCGGACCACGCTGGCGCAATGCCTGAACGCGATGCTCACCGCCGAGCTGACCGACAACGCCGGCTGGGAACTGCTGATCCAGCTGGCCGAGGACGCCGGCGAGAGCGAGCTCGCCGGCCGCTTCCTCGGCGCGCTCGCGCAGGAGCAGGAACACCTGGCCATCGTCAAGGGCTGGCTGACCCTGCTCGTTTCCAAGGGCGCGGGCACGCCTGCCGTCTGAACGCACTACCGGAGCACACACATGGCCATCAACCTCTTGCAGGACAAGGGCACGCCGCTGGCCAAACAGCGGCTCACGTGGAAGGACATGGTCGGCAAGCCGATCAGCAAGCTGGACGACGACGCCTGGACGCGCATCCGCGTCATCTGGATGAACGGGCAGGAGCTGGACTCGGTGCGGACCAAGCAGGTCGCCATCCGCTGCAACCGCGATGCGCGGGAAAAGCTGTCGCAGATGATGCGCATCGAGCAGCACCAGGCCACCGCGATCAACTGGCTGATCGGTCCCGACCACTCGCCGCTGGAAACGACGATCGCGTACGAGCAGGTCGCCATCGAGATCACGGCCTCGGTCGCGCAACTGGAACCGGACCCGTACCTCGCGCAAGGCTACCGCTATGCGCTGCTGGAGGACTTCGACCACCTGTACCGCTATTCCGCGCTGCTGGACCGGCTGGAAGGCAAGGATGCGAACAACATCACGCAGGGCTTCACGGACATCGTGCCGGGCCGCGCGACGCTGTTCCACCACCGAGCACCGGAACATGAACTGCTGCGGCCGTACGAACCCGGCGCCGCACTGGCGACCAAGATGCACGCGCTGTCGCTGACCGGCGGCGAATACCAGACGCACGACTACTACATGAACATCGGGCCGGTGTTCGCCGATCCGCTGGCGCGCCAGCTGTATGCGGAGATCGCCTCGGTGGAATCCCAGCACATCGTGCACTACGGCTGCATGATCAATCCCGAAGAGTCGGTGCTGGAGAAGCTGCTGATCTGCGAGGCGACCGAGGTCTGGAACTACGCCGGCGCCGCCGCGCAGGAAACCAACCCGCGCATCAAGGCGATGTGGGAACGCTTCCTGGACTACGAGCTGGGCCACTTCCAGGTGGCGCTGCAGCTGTTCAAGGACATCGAGCGGCGCGACCCGGCCGAGCTGCTGGGCGATGGCGCGCTGCCGCCCTTCATCGAGTACAAGAGCCAGCGCGACTTCGTGCGCAAGGTGGTCGAGTCCGAGGTGCAGCTGCGCAAGGACGGCACCGAGTTCGTCGACGAGGCGAACGAACCGAAGTCCTCGCGCGTGTACCGCGAAGAGGTGAATGCGGGGGGTTCGCCGTCCGAAACCGTCTCGGCCACCTACCACTGGACGCCGGGCACCGAGCTGATGCGCGAGCCGGTCGCGACCGAAGCGACGCCCTGATCAGGCGGCGGGCGCGAGGCGGAACACCGTCTTGCGTTCGCCGACTGGCGCGCCCTTGACGCTGGCGATCATTTCCCAGCGCCAGGGGCGCAGCGCCTCGCGTTGCTGCGCATCCAGCCAGCCGAGCTGGTCGAGCGCCTCCACCGTCGCGGCGTAGAGCGCGAGCTTGCTGCCGTCGCTGATCTTCAGGGCCACCGCCTGGCCCCGACTGCGGCTGGCCACCACCTGGACGCCGTCCGCTCCCACCTTGGTGACCCAGTCCCCCCGCCCCGCCTGCATGAAGGCGACGTCGTTGCGGCCGGTGCCGGAGACGAGTTCGGGACGGGACGTCATGGCATCCGCCAAGGCCGCGAAGCTTTCGCCGAACTGCGCGTCCCGCGTGCCCGAGGCGAGCCGCGCAAAGCCACGCGCCAGGTTCGCCAGCGGCATCGCGTAATTGGGCGCAGAACAGCCGTCGATCCCCATTGCCAATTGCTGCTGCTGCAGGCCGACCGCTTCCGCCACGTGCTCACGAATGGCTCGCTGCAGCGGATGCGCCGGCTCCAGGTAAGTCTCCAGGGGCGCGCCGTGCTGGACGCACCAGGCGAGGAAGCCGCTGTGCTTGCCGCTGCAGTTGTGGTTGCGCTCGTCCACCTGCAAGTCCGCGGGCGGCGTCGGTCCGAGCTCGCCCGCCTTCGCGGGATGGCAGCCGCACTGCAGGCGCTTGTAGCCCACGCCTGCCTTGCCCAGGATGTCTTCGACCTGCTCGACGTGCATCGCCTCGCCGTTGTGGCTGGCGCAGAGGAGCGCGAGGTTCGCCGGCGTCAGGCCGAAATGCTGCACGCCGCCGCCCTGCACGAACGGCAGCGCCTGCAGCGGCTTGAGGGTGGAGCGGGTGAAGGTCACCCAATGCGGGTCGCCTGCCTGCGCGAGCACGCGGCCTGTCGCGTCGGCGACGGCGATGGCGCCAAAGTGCATGCACTCGCGCGTGCTCCCACGGGTGGTTTCGACGAGGGGGACGAGATCGGCCATGGGGGGCATTCTGCCCGGCCGGCGGCACAATCCCTCGCATGACCCAACTGCGCTCTCCTCTGCAAGCCCAGGTCGTCCAGTGGCTCGTCGCGCCCGGCGACGCGATGCGCACCGGCGACGTGGTCGTGATCCTGGAAGCGATGAAGATGGAGCACGAGGTGCGCAGTCCCGGCAACGGACGGGTGCGCGAGCGCCTGTTCGCGCAAGGCGAGACGGTGCAGGAGGGGGAGGTGCTGCTGTCTTTCGAGCC
>JAJNDL010000215.1 GCA_021156385.1 Moraxellaceae bacterium
CGCCATCGAGGCGCAGCACTTCGCCAAGGCCGCGGTGACGCCGCAGGCCAATGCGCTGGTCGGCCTCTTCCTCGCCGACCAGGCCGTGAAGAAGGCTGCGAAGAAACACGAGAAGGGTTCCGACAAGGCCATCAAGCAGGCCGCCGTGCTGGGCGCCGGCATCATGGGCGGCGGCATCGCCTACCAGAGTGCCTCCAAGGGTACGCCCATCATCATGAAGGACATCCGCTCCGAAGCGCTGGACCTCGGCATGGGCGAAGCCACCAAGCTGCTGTCCAGGCAGGTGGACAAGGGCCGCCTGACGCCGGCCAAAATGGGCGAGACGCTGTCCAAGATCCGTCCCACGCTGAACTACGGCGACTTCAAGGAAGTCGACATCGTCATCGAAGCCGTGGTGGAGAATCCCAAGGTCAAAACCGCGGTGCTGTCCGAGGTCGAAGGCCTGGTGAAGGAAGACACCATCATCGCCTCCAACACCTCGACGATCTCCATCAGCTTCCTCGCCGAATCGCTGAAGCGTCCCGAGAACTTCGTCGGCATGCACTTCTTCAATCCGGTGCACATGATGCCCCTCGTTGAAGTCATCCGCGGCAAGAAGTCCTCCGACGCCGCCGTCGCTTCTACCGTGAAGCTGGCCACGCAGATGGGCAAGACGCCCATCGTCGTGAACGACTGCCCGGGCTTCTTCGTGAACCGCGTGCTGTTCCCCTACTTCGGTGGCTTCGACATGCTGGTGCGCGACGGCGCCGACTTCCAGCAGGTCGACAAGGTCATGGAGAAATTCGGCTGGCCCATGGGCCCGGCCTACCTGCTCGACGTGGTTGGCATCGACACCGGCGTGCACGCGGCCAAGGTGATGGCGGAAGGCTTTCCCGACCGCATGAAGCCCGACTACAAGTCCGGCACCGAGATCATGTTCGAGAACAACCGCTTCGGCCAGAAGAACGGCAAGGGCTACTACGTCTACGAGCAGGACAAGAAGGGCAAGCCCAAGAAGGTCGTCGACCCCGTCACCTACGAGCTGATCGCTCCCGCGGTGAAGGGCGAGAAGAGGGAATTCGACGCGCAGGAAATCATCGACCGCTGCATGATCCCCATGGTCAACGAAGTGGCCCGCTGCCTCGAAGAGAAGATTGTCGCTTCGCCCGCCGAAGCCGACATGGCGCTCATCATGGGCATCGGCTTCCCCCCGTTCCGCGGCGGTGCCTGCCGTTACATCGACCAGGTCGGCGTGCAGAACTACGTCGCCGCCTGTGAAAAGTACGCCCACCTGGGCCGTGCCTATGAAGCCCCGCAGCTGCTGAAAGACATGGCCGCTGCCAACAAGAAATTCTTCGGCTAAGGCCCAGAACGAGATTGGAGAGAAAACATGAGTCTCAATCCGCGTGATGTAGTGATTGTGGATGGCGTGCGCAGCGCCATGGGCCGTTCCAAGAACGGCATGTTCCGCAACGTGCGCGCCGACAGCATCTCCGCCGAGCTGGTGAAGGCACTGTTCAAGCGCAATCCGAACGTCGATCCGGCTGAAGTCGAAGACGTGATCTGGGGATGCGTGAACCAGACGATGGAGCAGGGCATGAACATCGCCCGCAACATCGCCATGCTCGCCGAGCTGCCGCGCACCGTGCCCGGCCAGACCGTGAACCGCCTCTGCGGCTCCTCCATGCAGGCGCTGCACACCGCCGCCGCCCAGATCATGACGGGCCAGGGCGACGTGTTCGTGATCGGCGGCGTGGAGCACATGGGCCACGTCGGCATGATGCACGGCATCGACCTCAATCCCGCCGCGTCCAAGTACTACGCCAAGGCCTCCAACATGATGGGCCTCACGGCGGAAATGCTGGGCATGATGAACGGCATCAGCCGCCAGATGCAGGACGAGATGGGCCTGCGCTCGCACCAGAAGGCCTGGGATGCCACCGTCAACGGCCGCTTCAAGAACGAGATCATCGGTGTCGAAGGCCATGACGCCAACGGCTTCAAGGTGCTCTGCGAGATCGATGAAGTGATCCGCCAGGATGCCTCGCTGGAGCAGCTTGCCAGCCTGAAGCCCGCCTTCAACCCGAAGGGCGGCACCGTCACTGCCGGCACGTCCTCCGCGCTGTCGGACGGCGCTTCCGCCATGCTGATCATGAGTGCCGAACGCGCCAAGGCCCTGGGCCTCACGCCGCGCGCCAAGATCCGCTCCATGGCCGTGGCCGGCTGCGAAGCCGCCATCATGGGCTGGGGTCCCGTGCCGGCCACGCAGAAGGCGCTGAAGCGCGCCGGCCTCACCATCGACGACATCCAGACGGTGGAGCTGAACGAAGCTTTCGCCGCCCAGGGTCTGGCCGTGCTGAAGGGCCTGAACCTGCTCGACAAGCTGGAAGAGAAGGTGAACCACAACGGTGGTGCCATCGCCCTCGGCCACCCGCTGGGCTGCTCCGGTGCCCGCATCACCACCACGCTGCTGAACGTGATGGAGCAGAAGGACACCGAGATCGGGCTTGCCACGATGTGCATCGGCCTCGGCCAGGGCATCGCGACGGTCATCGAACGTCTCAAGTAATCCCGACGCTCCGACAGGGAGCAGACGGCAATAAAAAACCGCGGCCACAAGCCGCGGTTTTTTATTGCCGGCGTGCACATGAATGCCCCATGGCTGTTGGGCATTCGGCAGGGGATACGTTCGTTCGGCGGAAACGTTTTACAGAAAGCGTACGAAGAAGGTAGGTTCGTCATGTCATCGCAGGGGTGACCAACCGTACCAAGCAAGTCGGAGAATTAGAATGAAAACGTTGTGGAAGGCTTTCCTGATTTCTGGGGTGATGGGGTTTGCATCGGCTGCCCTGGCCGAAGAGGCTGCGGCGCCGGCGGCGCCCGAGGCGGCTGCGACAGCGCCGGCCGAGGCTGCTCCGGCCGAAGGCGCGCCTGCGCCCGGCGTGGTCCAGGTTTCGGCCACCGGCGACCAGGTCGTGACGGTCAATACCGGCAACGAGACGGTGGACGCTGCCGCCAACCTGGCTGCCAAGTGCACCGAGCGCACCGCCGCCATGAAGACCTGCGATTCCATCGGCGGCTTCAAGGCCATCGCCTGCCGCAAGCTGGCGGAAGTGCGTTACCGTGAGGTGAAGTGCCCGCTGTGATTCGCGGCGGCACTGAAGAAGCGGGCATCAGGCCCGCTTTTTTATTGCCTGTCACCGGCTCAGGGAAGGAGCCGGTCGACGATGTGGGTTTTCAGGAAGGCGTTGATTTCCGTCTCGCGGTCGCTGGTGATGTCGTCGTCGCAGGTGATGAGGACGATCAGGCCCTTGTCCCGGAAGATGTGCAGCATCTGGCCGCCGAGGCCGCGTGCACTGATCGAGGCCAGGCCGCCCATGGCGGGGCCGGTGGCGCGCCACCATTGCAGGCCGTAGGCGATGTCGGTGCCGACGGTGCCGGAAGGCTGGCCGGTGCCGGCGTCGAAGGCCGCCACCAGGCCCGGGCCCTGGGGGGCGAGCGTGAGGTCCAGCACGGCCGGGTCGATGAGTTGCGTGCCGTCCCACTGGCCGTTGTACTGCACCAGCAGGCCGAGCTTGGCGAGGTCGCGGCTGCGGATCCGCAGCAGTCCGCCGCCGAAGGTGTAGGCTGCCGGCAGGCCGGTCCAGGTCGGCGGATCGACGATGCCGAGCGGCGTGAACAGGTGCTGGTTCGCATACTCGTCCAGGCGCAGGCCGGTCAGGTTCCTGAAGAAGCCGGAAACCAGATAGCTGTCGTAGGTGTTGTAATTCCAGACGGTGCCGGGCGTATAGGCGAGGTCCTGGTGCAGGACGCCGCAGAGGATGCGGTTGTCGTCGCTCGGGCTGCAGTCGGGAAATTCGCCGAGGGCGAGGCGAAGCATGGGGTCGCGGAGAGTCAGCAGCCAGGCCGGCTCGTTCCAGGCCAGGCCGGAGCGCATCTGCAGG
>JAJNDL010000216.1 GCA_021156385.1 Moraxellaceae bacterium
TCGCGGCGCATCTTCTGGTAGTCCCAGTAGTAGTTGTCGGGATCCCAGTCCACCTTCACGAAGTACTTGTGGCGCTCGATGAAGCGGTTGCGCTGCGTCGAGGGGTCGTTGGCGCTGTACTCCTTGTTGCGGTAGACGCGGAACACGTCGCCCTTGCGGTTGAGGTCGGGCCAGGCGGCGGGCTGGTCGGGCGTGCCGAGGGCCGGGCGCACGGGCGGATGCAGCGTGTAGTACTGGTTGTAGAGCGCCGTGCCTTCCGTGCAGCGGTCCGGATCCACCAGGTCTTCCAGGTTGCGCACGTGGCCGTCGGAGAGCAGGCCGCGCGACTGCGTGAAGTACATGTCGCGCAGGTAGGCGGCGCGGATAGCCTGCTGGTCCTTCTGGTAGATGGTCGGCGCAAAGAAACGGCCGACCTGGTCGAGGCGGAACATGCGCTCGTTGCTGTTGGCACCGACCTTGTCGTTGTGGCAGCTGCCGCAGTCGCGGTCGAAGGCGGTCTTGCCGCGGTTCACTTCCGCCACCACGCCCGGGAAGGCGCTCCAGCCGCTCTGCACGAACTGGCCTTCGGTGAGTGCCGCATTGCCGGTCTGCACCGCGAGCTTGCCGCGCGATTTCAGCCAGCGGTACATGCCGGCGTTGATGAGGTCCCTGTCGTCGGCGTCCAGCGTCGTCATGTAGGCGGTGAGCGCCTTGAGGTCGGCCGCGCGCATGGAGCCCATGGCGCCGTCCGGTTCCTCGGAGTGGATGTAGGAGCCTTCGAAGCCGACATAGCTTTCCGTGTGCGAGAGCGAACGGCGGATCGGCATGTGGTTGGTGACGTTGGGGATGACGATGGGCGAGAACTGGTAGTCGTTGTCGGTCTCGCTGCCCTCGCCCACGCTGCGCACGACATTGTGCTCGCCGGCACCGGCAGGCATGTAGTAGAGCAGCGTGGTGCGATCGATGTCGGCCGCGCCCGGCGCCCAGCTCGGGCCTTCCTCGCTTGCGACGATGCCGTCGAAGGTCGCCGTGGTGGCGCCGGCCTTGTCGCCCAGCACCGTCCATTTCATGCTCCATTCCGGATTGGGCAGGCCCGGGAAGACCTTGGTGACCTGGGTACCCGGCGCCTTTTCATAGCTGATGCGGTAGCCGTGGCAGGACACGCAGTTGAAGCCGGCCCAGCTGCCGCTGCCGGTATAGGGATGGCTGGATTCCGCGTAACGGTAGCCCACCCAGCCCGTGTTCTTCGTGTTGCCGGCAGTCTTCTGCGGCGTCACGAGCAGGAAGCCCGGTATCGGGTTGGACATGGGATAGGGATTGAAATAGACGTCGTTGATGGCTTCCGCCGGTACCTCGCCCGCCACCGTCTTGTACGCGCCGAAGAGCTTCGCCGGATCGGCGACCGCGCGCGTGATCGGGTCGATGGTCTTGTAGGTGAAGATCTTGGTCCAGTCGAGGTTGCGCATCTTGTGCGCGAGGCCGATGTTGTAGTCGTAGGCCCAGAATATCTTCTTGCCCTGTGCTGCCAGCGTGGCGAAGTTCGCGTTGCTGACGTTGACGTTGATCGGCGTGATGGCCTTGGTCTCGGCGGAGAGCAGCGAGACCACGTCGCACTTGTGGGAGTAGAGGTCGGAGGTGATGCGCTTGGTCTGCGCATCGATGATGTTGTGCGGCTGGCCCGCGCGCAGCAGCGAGGTGATGTAACCCGTGCGCTTCTGCACCTGCAGGCGCAGTGGTCCCTTGCTGGCATGCACCGGCACCCTGAACTGCACCTGCGAGTCGGTCCACGACACCACGTCCTTGTTCCAGGTGCTGTGCGTGAAGGGCGTCTCGTAGTTGACCTGGGCGACGATGTCCAGCGACTGGTTGAACATCTTCAGGTCGGTTTCCAGGATGCGGCTGTTGCCGATCATGATCTTGCTGAAGTCGGTGTCGGGCCCGTTGCCGAAGCCGCGGCCGCGCAGCGTGACGGTGTCGCCGGGCCGGAGCGTGGGCACGGCGGCGGAGCCGGCCGTCCACACCTGCACGCCGTTGACCAGCATGACGTCGACGACGGGGTCGGGGAAGATCAGCGACGAGATGCTGCGTGCCGCCTCGCGCGCCGCATCGAAGCTGCAGACCTTTTCCTGTTCCGGAAAGCTTGGTGCCGCCTGCGCGGCCCCGACGAAGGCGAGGCCGGCCGCGAGGGCGAGACCGTAGGTTGAGGTGCGTCCTGACATTGTTGCTCCCGCTTGTTGTTATTTTTGCCTGGTCTGATGCCACGGGACCGCCGGTAACGCGCGGAGACTGACACTGCCGCAAGCGGCCTGTATGTCGCCGTTTTGACATTGGCGCGCAGGCGCAATTTCTTGGCCGGAATTGCACATGATGAAGCCGGTGCGGCCCTCCCTCCGGAGGGCGCGCGGCGCGATGCTTCCGGCTCCCATAAGAAGAAGGTGCCCCGCCCGGCGCACCGGAAACCGCGGAGGCCCCCGACCATGACCCGGCTCACGGAAGACCAGCTGGCCAGCGTCCGCTCCAGCCTGTGGTTCAGCACCCTCCCGCTCCCGCTGCAGGACTTCCTTGCCACTCACGGCCGCGTGATGCAGCTCGCCGCCGGCCAGCGCCTCTTCGCGCGCGACGCCTCCGCCGACGGCCTCTACAACGTGATCGACGGCGGCATCCGCATCAGCGCGCTGGCCACCGACGGCCGCGAGGCCATCCTCGCCATCCTTGGCGCGCCGCAGTGGTTCGGCGAGATCGCGCTCTTCGACGACCTGCAGCGCACGCACGACGCCATGGCCGAGCGCCCGACCACGCTGCTGCACATTCCCGCGCGCGCCCTGCACGAATTGCTCGCAGAGCAGCCCGCCTACTGGCGCGACTTCGGACGACTGATGGCGCAGAAACTGCGCCTGCTGTTCAACATGGCGGAGATCGTGGTCATGCTGCCGGCGCCGCAGCGCGTGGCACGCGTGCTGATGGCGATCTCGGAGGGCTATGGCGAGCGCCGTGCGGAAGTCGGCCAGACCGTGCAGGTCTCGCAGGAGCAGCTCGGCCGCATGGTCTCCCTCACGCGCCAGTCCACCAACCAGATCCTGCGCCAGTTCGCGGACGACGGCGCCATCCGCCTGGTGCGCGGCGGCTTCCAGCTCGCCGACGTGCAGAAGCTGCGCGCGCTGTCGGTGTGACGTCAGCGTATCCGGGCAAGCGGCGACATGCCCCGCGGTACCGGCAAATAAAAAGGCGGCCCGCATCATCGGGCCGCCTTTTTTTGATCGCTGCCGCTCAGCGGTTGCCGCCACCCATGCCGCCGCTGTCACTGCTGCGGTTGTAACTGCGCGGCTGGTCCTTCTCCTTGGTCGCCGCCGGTCCCGGCGGATTCGGCGCCGGGCCCCGGTCGGGCTGCTTCTCGCGCCTTTCGTCGCGCTGCTGCGGCTTGTCTTCGTGCATCGGATCTCTCGGCATCTCGCACCTCCTGCAGGATCGGCCGGACGGCGCCGGCACCGTCCGGTCAGTCTAGACCAGCCTCCCCGGCCGGCGGCGCGGCGGCCACCGTTTCCTTGCCGAGCACGACCAGCGCGACCAGCGCCAGTGCCACGACACTGAGGTTCACCGTCGTGGAGTTGAAGGCGGCCACCACCACGGCCGGCGCGAACAGCAGCGTGAACACGTACAGCCCCAGCATGCCGCCGATGGTGGCGAGCCAGGGCCAGCGCTGCCGGTAAGCGCACAGCACGGCCAGGCCGAGCACGATCTCCAGGCCGCCCCCGACATAGGAAAGCTGCACGCGTGCCGCCGCGTCGAGGCCGAGCGTGGCGTTCATGGCGAGTTCGGTGGCGTCGGGGCCGAGCAGCTTGGGCACCAGGCCCTGGTAGATCCAGACGAAGGCGACAGCAAAACGGCAGATGGCGAGGACGAGACGGTCAGGGTGCATCGGGGCAACGCTCCAGGTGGTCGCGCA